>CANMGM010000071.1 GCA_947497195.1 Bacteroidota bacterium | reverse complement strand
TACCTCTTCCCTTTACAAAGGCGGATGGGAATTTAAATCACTTTGAGGACATCGACTATCCCGGAAAAGGGAAATATAGGTATATGATTAAGGTCGTATACCGCGATCTCGGAGAATCATCGTATTCGGTCGCAGAGGAAATAGACGTAGATTAAAGTCGACTATCTATTGTCCTTTTTATTTCGATAAATAGCCTTTACAAATTTACAAAAGCAACCGAAAATCGATTTTCACAAAGGCTATGTTGAAGCGTAAAACGCAAAACTTCCATGAGGCTTTTTAAGATACTTATTTCCTTTCCTATTGCGAAAACCGATGTCGTTCTGGGTCACTCTTGAATTCGATCACGATGGCCCAAACTTCTAATCCTTCACACACCTAACCGGAAATCCCGTACGCTTGGGGTAAATACTGAGATTGGCTGTCGACATATCCGCACTTAATCCATGCACCTAGGCGCTGTTTAAATCAAAGGAATCGGCATGCCAAAATACACCATCGTATTTTAACCCTTCAAAATCGCCGTAGAAAAATCGTCTACCTGCTCCAATTGCACTAAACCCGCAGCTATTATTGGCATTTGCATTTGACGGAAGCCAGTAAACAAAGCCCGCTGTTTTCATCCGGTCGCCAGCGCTAACCGGTCCACCAAGTGCAAGAAACAAAGCATCGTATTCTGAGGTAGTAGGTACGTGCCAGCCTGTAGGACAAAGCCCGGCAGGATTATTCACCGCATACCAGTTGTACAGTTTTCCATAAGGGCAATCAAAGGTCGAATCGTTGTTGTAATGCACCCATGCCGGATCTATTGTACTGCTCCATTGATCCGCAGACTGCACATTGGCAATCGCCGAGCCGTTTCGGAACGCACTGGTGCGGAGGTTTTCGGCCATCCAGATGGTGTTGTTAATAATGATTGTTTTGTAATAATTACCCTGCTGGTCGGCCATCAGCCCGTATGGTAATGTATCGTTGTGAACCGAATCGGCCCCACAGCTATGCATGCTTATTGGTACAAAATCAAAAACAGCACTATCCACCTCCCCTAAATTGTATGCACTTGTTTGCCAGTTGATTTCCACAATTTCCATCGCGTTCAATAGAGTGTTAAAGCGAATGCTATCGATAGCAGAAAGGGGTTTTGAAGCCGTTAATCCGGGCGAATGAACGGTGTGTATGTATTGGGCATCAAGCCCATGCAACACACCAAGGACGAACATTGATGATAAAGTAGTATAACGCATTTGTTTCATGTGACAGGTATCCGTAAACGTATTCATTAAGTCAATTCTGACGAATAAATTTACACAATCACTTTATCAATCACCCGCAAAAAGCCCTACATTTGCGCAACAATTTCACAGGGAAGCCTGTTTTAGTTCAGATGGAAAATACCACCCTCCTCGCAACGGAGGCTACGATATTGTTTGCCGGCGATTCCGGCGACGGAATACAGCTTACCGGCGACCAGTTTACCAACACAGCAGCGCTGCACGGGAACGATTTAAGTACATTTCCAAATTTTCCGGCCGAGATTCGCGCACCGCAAGGCACGCTTGCAGGTGTTTCGGGTTTTCAGATTAAATTCGGAAGTACAGAAATTTACACACCCGGCGATCAGTGCGATATGCTTGTGGTGATGAACGCTGCTGCTCTTAAGGCCAATCTGCGGCAACTTAAAAAGGGCGGAATTATTATCGCCAATACCGATGGTTTTGATGCGAAGAATCTCCGACTGGCAAAATATCCCGAAGGTGTAAATCCTATCGAAGACTCAAGCCTGGAAGAATATCGTCTGCTTACGCTCGATGTTACACGGATGACCAAGTCAACACTCGAAGGAAGCGGATTGGGAACGAAAGAAGTTGACCGAACCAAGAACATGTTTGTGCTCGGTTACATTTATTGGATTTACAACCGATCGCTCGATGCCACCGTTAAATTCATCGAACAGAAGTTTGCCAAGCGCCCTGAGATTGTAGAGGCCAACATAAAGACGTTGAAGGCCGGCTACAACTACGGCGAAACCAGCGAAACCTTTATGCAGCGTGTTGAGATTCGCGCCGCACAAATTAAGCCTGGAAAATACCGCAACATCAACGGAAACCCTGCTACTGCATTCGGACTTATTGCCGCTGCTCAGAAAGCGGGCTTGCCATTGTTTTTAGGCTCTTATCCGATAACACCGGCATCCGATATTTTGCACGAATTGTCGCGCCATAAAAACTTTGGCGTGAAGACCTTTCAGGCCGAAGACGAAATCGCGGCTATCTGTTCTGCAATCGGTGCTTCGTTTGGCGGCTCGCTTGCCGTTACAACATCGTCGGGTCCGGGCATCGCGCTCAAAACCGAAGCGATTGGATTGGCGGTTATGTTAGAGTTGCCCTTAGTAATTATTAACGTACAGCGTGGCGGGCCATCAACTGGTTTGCCTACCAAAACAGAGCAGGCCGATTTGTTGCAGGCATTGTATGGACGAAATGGTGAGGCTCCTCTCCCAGTTATTGCCGCACAAACGCCCGGAGACTGCTTTTACGCTGTGTATGAGGCCTGCAAAATCGCCGTTGAGCATAGCACGCCTGTTTTCTTTTTAAGTGATGGGTATTTGGCGAACGGTGCCGAACCCTGGTTGTATCCTACAAGTGACGCACTCAAACCAATCGTTCCGAATTTCGCGAAAGAATTGGCAGAAGGCGAAAAGTTTTTGCCCTACAAACGTAACGAGAAACTTGCCCGCAAATGGGCCGTTCCGGGAATTAAAGGATTGGAGCACCGCATTGGCGGCTTAGAAAAAGAGCACGAAACAGGAAACATCAGCTACGATCCCGAAAACCATGAATTCATGGTAAAGCTTCGTGCCGAAAAGGTTGATCGTATTGCTGATTATATTCCATTACAAACCGTTGATCAGGGCCCGCAATCGGGACCTTTGGTTGTGGTTGGATGGGGTTCCACCTATGGCGCCATTAAAACAGCTGTTCGCGCAGCATTGAACGATGGAATTCAGGTGGCACACATTCACATCCGAAATATTCATCCTTTCCCGAAAAATCTAGGAGCTCTTTTAGCGGCTTATGATCACATTCTGGTTCCCGAAATGAACAACGGTCAACTGGTGCGGGTGCTGCGAGATAAGTTCCTCGTGCCGGCCGAAGGAATGAATAAGATTAAGGGTGTTCCGTTTGCCTCGGGCGAACTTCTCGAAAAAATAAAATCAATCGTTGCACATGCATAGTGAAACGCAAGACATAGCGGTTTTTACCGCCAAAGATTTGGTAACCGACCAGGAAGTGCGCTGGTGCCCAGGCTGCGGCGATTATTCGATATTGAAGCAGGTTCAAACCGTCGTTCCGGAGCTGGGATTGCGCAAAGAGGAAATTGTCTTTGTTTCGGGCATTGGCTGCTCGTCGCGTTTTCCGTATTACATGGAAACGTACGGTATGCATTCTATTCACGGAAGAGCAACGGCAATTGCTTCAGGACTTAAGGCAACACGCCCCGAACTGAGTGTGTGGGTAATTACAGGTGATGGTGATTCTCTGTCAATTGGTGGGAATCACTTCATCCATATGCTGCGCAGGAATTTCAACCTGAACGTATTGTTGTTTAACAATGAAATTTACGGATTAACTAAGGGGCAGTATTCGCCAACTTCAGAACGCGGCAAAATTACAAAGTCCACGCCGATGGGTTCGGTCGATCATCCTTTTAATCCGCTTGCATTGATTTTGGGTGCCGATGGCACTTTTGTAGCACGTTCAATGGATCGCGATCCATTGCATTTGCGTGCTATTTTGAAGCGCGCTCATCTTCATACCGGAACATCGCTGGTGGAGATTTATCAGAACTGCAATGTGTTTAACGATGGTGCTTTTGAGGTGTTTACCGAGAAGGGCACCAAAGCCGATAACGCTTTGTTTGCAGAACATGGAAAGCCGCTGGTTTTTGGTGCAAATTCAGACAAAGCAATTGTTTTGGATGGATTTACGCCACGCGTAGTTTCGTTGGCAGATTGCAGCGAAAACGATGTGTGGATTCACGACGAAACTGATCGCACAAAAGCTGGAATTTTAACCCGCTTTTTCGACGATCCCCGAAAAGCAGAGGCATTTCCCCGTCCATTTGGCGTGTTTTACGTTGAGCACCGCGACACCTACGAAGATGTGATGAACCGCCAACTGGAAGAAGCTGTGCGCCTTAAAGGATCTGGAGATCTGGATGCGCTGCTTCGTGGAAACAGCACCTGGGAAGTAGCAGGATAGAGTAATCTGAAAAATTTATAGGCACCATTAACCTGATAATTATTGGATTATCGGGTGACTCACATCATGGTTTGAGGAAGACCATTTTGGCACTTTTGCATAGCTGAGTCGTGAAAGATGATAACCGGATTTGTCGGCACAGCATGTATGTCTAACAAGTCTATCTAGTATGAAAGTCTTTCTATTGTTGAGTGTTGCAATTTTTCCTTTTGGTATTCATGCTCAAAATCCCACATTGCTGTACGACATTTTACCCGGAAACGAAAGTTCCTTCCCTTCAAATCTTTCCGCAATGAATGAGACCGCGCTCTTTACCGCGCGTAACAATTCAAGCAACTATGAAATATGGCGCACAGATGGTACTGTTATTGGCACAAATCTGTTAAAGGAGTTAAATCCTGATACGCTTCTCGGGTCAATGCCCGAGGGTTTCGTTAAGTTTAACAACGCATTTTATTTTACGGCAAACGATGGTACGCATGGTTTCGAACTTTGGCGAACAGATGGTACCTCAGAAGGTACAGAGCTGGTTGCAGATATACTTCCAGGTTCTTACAGCAGCTACCCGGCCGAGTTAACGGTTTTTGGTAACAATCTTTATTTTAGAGCTTTTACAGAAAATTATGGAAGCGAATTGTGGAAGACCGGAGGAACAGCCGAAACAACCCATCTTTTAGCAGATTTGGCAGAAGGTTCATTGTCGTTTTATCCCCAATATTTGTATGCCGGTGAATTAGGGCTTTATTTTTCACCATCGAACAATCAGGGGGTATATTTTACAGATGGCACAGGCGATGGCACGATGGCTTTGTCAACGGATGTAGTTGTTGGTCAGCTCGACGCTCCGTATTTTACCCAATTTTCCGGCGATGTTTATTTCCGCGGAAAAGATCCTGTGGGACCCGGATCTGCAGGCACACAGCTTTGGCGAATACATGGTTATGAAGTCGAAAGGCTAACAGCGATTTTTAATCAGACCTCCGATTTGAATCCGACCAATCTTGTTTCGAGTGGCAATCTGCTTTATTTTTTTGGGGAGGAATATCCACATGGACGTGAGTTATGGGCTTTCGATGGGCAATTGGTTTTTATGGTTCGAGATATTATACCTGGTGCTGAAGATGGTGTCGAATCTCCTTTCTTAATAGCGTTTGAAGACAAGGTTTTTTTCGCCGCCTATACCGCCGAGTTTGGACTTGAACCATGGATTTCTAATGGCACAAACATAGGAACACATATGGTACAGGATATTTGTCCGGGTAATGCCGGCTCTTTTCCCATTTCTCCAAAAGTGCTTAACGATTTTTTATTCTTTACTGCCGATAATGGTTTAGGCGAGCAAATATGGAAACTTAGGCAAGCCAATATTGCACCGGTATTGTTTTCTAACCTCACCGATGCATTTGCAAATAGCAGTGAAATGACCTACATAAACAACCTCTATGTGTTTAAGGGGAGTTCGGAATCATGTGGGATAGAACTGTGGGTATTGGATGAAGCCCTGCTCGCCGAAAAATTTGAGGCTCAAGAATTAAACGAAATCAGACTTTGGCCGAATCCGGCAGAAGAATACATAGAAATAGACTTTCCGAGAAAAGCAGGCAATTCATATGAGTTTAGCATGATGGATACAAATGGTAAGGTTTTATTCCGGTGTAACTTCCGCGATCAGCAGCATTTTCCCTTACAAGGGCTTCAACTTGTTCCGGGCGAGTATCTGATTCAAATTCAAAATCATGAGGTTTCTGAAACTAGAAGAATACTAATTAAATAATCAAACACATGAAGAGCTTTAAACTTCTTTTTATCGCAAGTGCTATTTCATCCTATGCCCATTTATACGCTCAAATTCCCAATGCAGGTTTTGAAGACTGGACCAATCAGGGCAATTTTATGAATCCAACAGGTTGGTGGTGTGCGAATGATTCTGTTCAGTTTGGAAACCTATACCCGGCCAATCGCTCAACAGATCATTTCCCTCCCAATAGTGGTAACTATTCGATTAGAATAGAAAACCATACCGAATTGCTTCCCTCATGGGCTGCATTTGGAATCATTTGGACGGGTGGATTATCGGGAAACGATTATCCTGTATTTGCCATTCAGGGACATCCGGTTACCCTTTATGGATACTACAAGTTTTTACCTCAGGGTATCGATACGTTCGAAATACACATTCGTTTATATGAAAATGGCATTGATATAGGTGGCGGACTATTTAAAACAGCCGAAATGGTTAATTCTTGGCAGCCATTTTCGCTCGACATACCCGATTATGATACTGCTGATAGTGCACGAATTATGATTTTGGCTTGCTACAATAACGATGCTCCAAATCCATCGGGGAATTCGGTATTGTTTATCGACAATTTAAGTTTCGACTCTTTGGTGGTAGACGGAATAAATACTGAAAAATCAGAACTGAATTTTATGGTCAGCCCCAATCCTTTCACCGAACAGGTTTCGCTGCGTTTTGACTCCGATGGCACTGATAAGCAGATTGTGTTGTACGACTTAAATGGGAGGGCATTGATGGTTTCGCAGGGCATTAAAAGTCAACATACCCTGGATATGCAAAACCGCGCCCCAGGGATGTATTTACTTTCGGTTGTTTCATCAAAGGGTTCGTCTCGAAAACTATTAGTGAAGCAATAGTGGCTTAACGTTTTACTTTTTCATTCCCATCCATATCCAACAAACTCCACGACATTACCGGCGACACATCATTCAACTGCCACCACAGATCGCCCATACAGCGTTGCAATGAATTATTCAGTAACCGCTCCATCTTAGCATAGTGCCAACGTTGAACTTCTTGCGAAGACTTAACCAATTCTTCAAGTGTATGATGTGGATAAGCTTTCGAATCGAGATATAGACGCAGTAAATTAAGACCCTTGTAGCTTAAAACCAATTGTTCGGGATTTATAGCGTCGGAGTTTTGTCCAAGGTATTTCTCCAGCACATCAACAGGCGGGAAGGATGGAAAACCGTATTCGCTCATAAATCGAGGAATCCGTTGGCTAATAGCATCAAACGGAAGCTCACCATGCCAAATACCCCAATCATGATTGTCGCCTTGCCTGAAGTCTTCTTCTTTTCCCCAGTTTGAAACAGGCGAAGAGGGCAAGTAATTTACACGATCTGAAACGGCTTGAAGACTCTCGGGTATAAGGCCATGAAACATTCGGTAATAGGAAGAGTCGAGCCGATTCTGAACTTGGGAGGTGTAGCCGTATTTCTCGTTCCAGCCCCAGTTTTTTCGGGCGACATCAATTTCGTTATTGCCGCAAATTAGTGCAAGCGAGGGGTGATTAACCAAACGGAAAACCTGCTGCTGAATTTCTTGCCGAACGTTTGATTCAAATTCTTTGGAATCGGGATAATAACTACACGCGAACATAAGGTCCTGCCAGATGAGTACTCCTGAAGTATCGGCCCATTCAAAAAAGGCTTCAGGCAGATAGGTTCCGCCGCCCCAGATGCGGAGCATATTCATGTCGGCACTCAAAACAAAGTTCAGCTCTTTGGTCGAAAGGCCCCATTTACGATCTCCTTCGAAAGGTTCGTTAGGCATAACGACATTTGCTCCATGCATATAAATGGGCTTCCCATTCACCTCAAAATAAAACGAGCGACCAATTGAATCCGATTCCTGTATTAACCTGATTGTACGAACTGCGTAGCGCGCATTGAGGCTGTCGATGATTTGATTTTTCGCATTTGATATGTAAATCGTAATCGGATAAAAGGGTCGTTCTCCGCTTCCCCTCGGCCACCATAACTGGGGCGATTGGTGCTCAAAAGTTAGAACATGGTCATTTTTTGTGACACGTGTTTGGGGCGTGCTGCCGAATACACCTTTTGCCGATACATAGATTTCTGCATTGGCGTAATTTCTTACTTGTATGTGTGCATTTATTTTTGCACCTGCAGAGTCGATTCCAACTGTTTCAACAGCAATTTGTCGGATTGCAGCCAATCCTGTAAAGCGAAGCAAAGGGCAAACCCGAAATCCTGTGTAAATTTCGGGATAGGCAAAATCCCATCCGAACTCCTGTTGAGGTTGCCGAATAAACGGCGCTGTTTTAATGCTGTCTGTCTGGTTGTCTGCCGGGTACGAAAAAAAGGGAAGCTCGCCATTGTGGAGAATTTGCTCTCGGGGCGGGTAAAAGGTAATCTCCAGTTCGTTGTTCTGTTTTTTCAGCAGTGAAGGATCAATCCGGAATATCCATTTTCGGAATGCGTTGTTTGTCTTACCAATTAAAACGCGGTTCAGCCAAATTTCGGTAAATGTTTGAAGATAATTCAGTTCGAGTTCAACTTCCTCGTATGGCCTGCTTGTAAGGTCGAAAACTGCTTTTGTGGTATGTTCAAGAGATGCAACCGAATCGTGGAATCTTCTGCTTTCCTCGCTGAATCTTGGTTTTAGTTTTGGGTTCGCCGCGTTTTCGCGTAAGACGTGAAGGATGTTTTTTGCTCCTTGAAAATCAATGGACGTTGAATTTACGTTTCCGGCAATTGACCAAGAGCGAAGGCTAAGCGTATCAGAATATGCATATATGGAATGTAAATTACCTGTAAATAAAAGGAGTAAAATCCAACCGAATTTTACTACCAAAGGAGTAATTTTTTGGTATTTCTCTTTTGCATTTTTAGAATTAATACGAATGAACCACATTTGTTGGAGAGCTGAATTCAATTTGTGATTTAAAATGGCAAATCATCGGTTTCTGAAGAGGCTGAATTAGAAATAGTTATAGGCACCTGTTTTACTTTATTTTGAATTAAGTGGCCAATTGTAGATTCTGAAATCGGGAGTTCTATATGAGCTATTTTCTTTATTCCTTTTTGATCAAAAAACCGGATAAGTCTTTCGAAAACATCAATTGGTGTCTCTTGCATTTGAATAGGATGCGAAGCAAGATAATCGTTGCAAAGCGCAATATAATCCAAATCGGTATTGTAATTATAAAACGCACTGTATGAGTCGGGATGATATAATTCGTCTCCGCAAAACAAATGAAAACAAGTCCCTTTATTTTTATTTAAAGCCTTTTTCTCAAGCGTTCTTGATCCTTCGGGATTTAGTAAAATGGAGAGTTCATCCATTTCCGCTTCTTTAAATTTTCCGAATTGCTGAAGTTGTTCACAAAGTAGATTCGCAAAATCGTTGTAGTCGTTTGTAAGCCCATCATTTTTACTTGCAGTAAGAATGTTTTTAGCAATCCTATCGATTAAATCTGAAACATGTATGCCAGGTTTTATTGTTAGAACCCTGAAATGCATATCATCCTGTTTTCCAGAATGAATTAGCAAAAGCTCGCATTGCGATTTTATTGGGCTTTTTTCTATTAAAACAGCATTCAACTTATCCGTAATTAATTGGATGCTTTTATTTTTATTTATTTGATTTATAATGGGATTTGCTTTTACTCTAAACTGAAGGGG
>CANMGM010000070.1 GCA_947497195.1 Bacteroidota bacterium | reverse complement strand
TTTTACGAAAGTAAATTGATTTGATTCTATTGACTATTTCAATGCTTTTATAGCACGCCACATGATGTTCTAGAACAAGCTTGAAAAGGGCTTACAACTTCTTACGTATAAAGCGCTTGAAGTTGAATGCGCTGTACTAGTTGGCAAATAAGGAAATGATGCTGATTCAAGTTATTTATATATAGGCAAACACGCACACCCTCAATATTGTATATAATTGTAAAAGAGCAGTTTGAGAATATCCGTTTTTAAACGTTTATATACGACTAATAAGGCGTTTGAGTCGTAACTTTGCTGTATGGGGAGGAGGAGTGGCGGCCCCCAGTGCAAACATGTGCTAAACCATTCCGTTAATCACCCAATTTTCTGGTTCAAGGTTGCCACGAGCGGGTTTTACGGTTCAAGTCTTCGCCTATTTTCGGCTTCGCCTCAACTGCCTCCGGGCTTTCCCCTTCTACCCCTGGCGCGTTTGGTTTGCACATCAGCCACACGTTTCCAATACAACTTTTCGTTGCGTTCACCGCGCCGTAAACCTTGCAGTCCTTTCGTAAAAAATATTCAACTGTTCAAAAAAATAGCTATAGCTAAGGTAAAATTCGGATAAAAATCATCCCTCCGAGTCATTGCTCATTAAATGACACTTCACATGCAATAAAATAATTACAAAAAATACGTCGAAACAACTAGTATAAGACCCCTTCCGGAAAAACTTAGTATTCAACAAGCTTCAACAATTGTTCTTCAAATCGCGCTTTTGGCAGAAAGTTATTCTCCAGTTCTTCCGAAAACGGCACCGGCGTATCCAAACTGGCCGAACGCATAACCGGTGCATCAAGCTGCTCGAAGCATTGTTCCATGATGCGTGAGGCAATTTCGCCACCAATACCGCCCGTTAAGCAGTCTTCGTGGAACACTATAGCGCGTCCTGTTTTACGCACACTTTCGAAAATGGCCTCTTCATCGAGCGGCAATAAGGTACGCAAATCAATCAAATCGGCATTAATTTCGGGGTGCTTGTCCAGAATTTCGAGCGCCCAGTGCACACCAAAACCATACGTTATAATACTTACCTGATTCCCCTCGCGAAGAAGTTTGGCCTTCCCAATTGGAAGCGTGAAGTAATCGTCGTAAACCTCCTCTGAAATGCTTCTGTACAAAGCCTTGTGCTCAAAAAACATCACCGGATTGGGATCCTCGAAAGCAGCAAGCAATAAACCTTTGGCATCGTTTGGAAATGCTGGATAAATCACTTTTAATCCCGGTGTGTGCGTAAACCAGGCTTCGTTGCTCTGGCTGTGAAAAGGACCTGCGGCCACACCTGCACCTGTTGGCATTCGAATCACCACATCGGCATTTTGCCCCCAGCGGTAATGAATCTTTGCCAGATTATTAACAATTTGATTGAATCCTTCGGTCACAAAATCGGCAAACTGCATTTCGACCATCGCTTTACGTCCTTTTATCGAAAGGCCCAGTCCGGCGCCTACTATTGCTGCTTCACACAAAGGCGTATTGCGCACGCGTTCTTTACCAAAACGCTCTACAAATCCTTCTGTAATTTTAAAAACACCGCCGTATTCGGCAATATCCTGCCCCATAAGCACCAGCTGCGGATGTTTTTCCATGGCCAAAGCCAATCCATCCGAAATAGCATCTATCAAACGCTTTTTTGTTGTAGCGGATGAGGATGGCTGCATTTCTGAAAAGTTAAAGGGGGCGTATACATCGCGCAATTCTTCAGCAGTATCGGGAACAATGTCGGGTTCGTTGAATGTTGCCTGTACACCAGACTCAATGTATGCTTTAAATTCGGCGCGAATGGCTTCTTTTGAAGAGTCTGTTAAAACACCTTCCGCCATTAACCATGATTCATAGGTGTTAACCGGATCTTTCTTGGCCCATTGATCAAACAATTCCTGCGGTACATATTTGGTTCCCGAAGCTTCTTCGTGTCCGCGCATGCGGAAAGTCATGCACTCCAACAGCCAAGGTTTCGGATCGTTAATAATGGATTCGCGGATTTCGGTAACTGCATCGTATACATCAAGCACATTGTTTCCATCAATGGAACGGGCCGGAATACCATAACCCGGACCTTTTTCGGTGAAGGAATTGAAACGAAACTGTTCATTCGAAGGTGTTGATAGGCCGTAGCCGTTATTTTCGATGATAAAGATTACGGGCAAATCCCACACGGCGGCGGTGTTAACCGATTCGTGAAAATCGCCTTCGGAGGCACCACCATCGCCGGTAAAAACAGCAGTAACGAGTGGCTCTTTATCGAGCTTGTGGGCCAGGGCAATTCCATCGGCAATACCAAGTTGAGGACCGAGGTGCGAAATCATTCCGACTACCTTATGCTCTTTAGAACCAAAATGAAATGAACGTTCTCGTCCTTTCGAAAAACCATTGTATTTGCGCTGCCATTGGGTAAAGAGTTGGTGGAACGTCATGCCACGACCGGTAAAAATGCCCAAATTGCGGTGCATAGGAAGAATGTACTCGTCGCTATGCATGGCGAGCACCGTTCCAACTGAAATGGCCTCCTGACCGATGCCCGAAAACCATTTTGAGATTTTACCCTGACGAAGGAGATTAAGCATTTTCTCCTCGATCATACGAGGTAGAAGTAGTTCCTTATATATCTTTAGGAGAATATCGTTGGATTTTCCGTTTCGGTTGAATTGCATTTGTGCGAGTTGAATGCGGCAAAAATAGATGAAAAACCTAATTTAGCAGGATGATACAGAATATTCTTGCTGGAATTTGCCTGCTAATTTCTGCGGCGTACCTCGTAAAGAAATTTTCAGTGAAGCAGCAAAAAAAGGGCACTAAAAACAAAGGATGTGAGAAGTGCTGAAATAAAAAAAGCCCGGACGAACCGGGCTTTAAAGATTGAACCTGATAAAAATTATTTAGCAGGAGCAGCTGTTGCAGCTGTATCTTTTTTAGTTGTGTCCATTGCAGCAGCGGCGGCAGCAGCTGAATCAGCAGCAGCTTGAGCAGCAACAGCAGCAAGTGAATCAGCAACGCGTGCAGAATCAGCAGCAGCTTTAGTTTTGTCTTCGTGGTTTCCACCGCAAGAAGCAAGAGCAACTACACCGGCAAGAACAGCAGAGAAAAATACTTTTTTCATTTTCGTTTTTTTTAAGTTGTTACAACGGCACAAATGTAAAAAAAACTTAAATGCGACAAGCGATTTTCAAAAAAAATGTTAAATAATTTTATTTAAAATTTTAATTTGCTGTTTTTGTGACACTTATATAAAAACAACATCATTGAATGTATAAAAAAAAGAATCAGTAGCTTCTAAAGGTTTGTGATTAAGAGCCTTTGTTTATTTTTGTGCCCATCAACTAAAATCTAAAACAACATGAAAAAAATTCTTTTTGCATTCCTAACAGCCGGAATGTTTGTGTTCTCGTCTTGTGCAGACGAATGTAAAGATGTTACCTGTGAAAACGGAGGTACTTGTAATGAAGGTGTTTGCGAATGCCCTGCTGGTTATGTAGGAGATTTGTGCGAAACGAAAGAAAACGAAAAATTCGTTGGAAGTTGGAAATACAATGAATCTTGCGACGGGGCTGTTGTTACAGATTTTCCTGTTTCAATTACAGAAGCTTCAAGTTCGCCTTCCAAAATTGCAATGAGCGGATTCGGTGGCTTTCAGTGCTCAGGAGCTAACATTATTGTTGAAGCTACTGTATTAGGCAACGATATTACTTTATCGTCTAACCAATCATTCTGCAGCGGTGGCCTTACAATCAACTCCGGAACAGGTTCAATCAATGCTTCAGGCAATTCAATTTCATTTTCTTACTCCTACACGTTCAACGGATCTACCGGAAATTGCTCTGGTACCTACACGAAAATCTAATTAGGGGACTTCATTTATATTTCAAAGCCGACTTCACAAGAGTCGGCTTTTTTATTTGTGTGATTTAATAGTTTGTATGCAAACAATCCACCACTAAAAAAGGCAAATCAAATTACTTTAGAGTTGTGGAGAGCTTCGCCTTATTACCTTGAATTTGCAACATTTCTGATGTTTCTACAAGCCTTATATTAACTTAGAAACAATGAATGGAATTACGAAAATAGATACAAGGTAATACACAAAACACCTGCATCATCAACTAAAAACACATCTTCTACTTGAGTCTATTAAATAAAAAAGTCGCCCGAAAGCGACTTTTATACTCATTAGAAATGCTGTTGAATTACATTGGTTTTCCACCTTTAGTTACTTTTCCACCACCGGCAGGTGCTTCTGTTTTTTTATCAGAACCACCCATAGAGGAGCCTCCTTTTGTTACACCAGTAGAACCACCTTTTACAGGCTCTTCAGTTTTCGGAGTCTCAGTCTTAGGTTTCGATCCGCCACCGGATGCTTTACCACCTTTTGCCGTAGCGGCTTCTGCCTCAGCGGCAGCTGCTACAGCAGCCAATGAATCGGCCATACGCGCTGAATCTGCAGCAGCCTGAGCCATAGCAGAAGCTTCAATAGCTGCAAGTGAATCTGCAACGCGCGCTGAATCGGCCGCTGCTTTTGCCTTATCGGCATCGGCGTTGCCGCCGCATGATGCCAACAGTACCGCTCCGGCTGCCAGCATCGCAAATGTTACTTTTTTCATTTTTTAATTGTTTTCAGTTTGAAACACAAAATTAAATAAATTATTGTATTGCCTGCGAAACAACTTATCAACCTGAAAATGTTCCTAATGAATACCTATCGCGTTTAGTATTAAGGCAAAAACTAAAATTTATCAGCGTTTCACAACCTGACTGAGTTGCTTTATAAACGTTTCGTCAATTTTGATGTATTCAAGCATTCGGTTCGACTTCTGGTTGAGTAGCTCAAACTTTGCAAAAAGCTGTGTAATTTTTTGATCGACCTGCCGGGCCGATGAACTCATTTGCAATGATAGAATCTTATAAAACACAAGTGCATTTTCGTAGCCCATATCGTCCTCTATTTCGCGAATCTTCCGCGTAACAGACCGCAGCAAGGATGTAGCCGGATCGTACTTGTTGATCATCGAATAATTCAATGCCAACAGCAACTTAATCTCAATTTCCGTATGTGGATAATTCTTAAAACTCACATCGTTTATCAGGCCATTTAAAACCTGCACGGCCTCCTGATACTTTTTTGCATAGAATGCAGATGCTGCGATGTATTTTGTGTAATTAATATAGTTCGGAACGTCGTTTTTATCGGGCTCATATGTTCCCAAAGCCATTTTATTAAATTCATACAAATCGGCCTCTGTTCCCAACTCAATATGGCGCTCAATTTTCGAAATAAGAAACTTAGTTGTAAACGCACAATGATTAAAAAGGAGAAATGATGGTATTTTTCTGTCTATCACATCAAAATACCTTGCTTCCTTTTTGGGCAAGTTCAATTTGTGGTAGTACTCAAACGCCAGAAAATTATAAACCATTTGAAGGAATTGATAATTGGTGTCTTTGCTGTATGTGCTAAAGACTTTTTCCATTTTGAGCAAAACATCTTCAATTGGCTCATCATCACGAATTGCATCTGCATTCGGAATATACAGGGCAAAGGAAACATCCACAATACTTTTATAAATCTGCAAGTGATGTGAATCATACAAACTGCAAATATTCGACATCTCCTGCTTCACCAATGCTAGAAAATCAATCTGCGACTTGTTACGAGAAACGTAATAATCGCCCAAGGTTTTCATGAAGGTATTGAGCAAATCTTCTGCTTTGTCGAGCGCAATTGTATAGGCCAGATGCCTGTTGTATGCCTGCGTGTATTCGTAGTATTTTGGTGAATGTATATGGAGTTTTTTCAGTGCATTGTAAACCGACGACAATTCATATGGCATGTCATAGTTTTGCAATTCAGATTCAAGTTTAGTAAGAATAGCGATTGCAGTATCTCGATGTGTATCGTATATAAGCGTTGGAATATTCGCCACTTTGCGCAACAAATCGATAATAGGCGTCGACATGTTGTTTGTGAGAAAATCCTGAATTTTATCAAACAGGCGCGACTTTAAGGTGTAATAAGCAGAGATGTTAACCTGCAGCATTCCCTGTATTTCATCGTCGGTATACTTATTTTCGCGATACAATTGAAGAAGCCGAAGATATTTGTCTGCCTTGGTTTCAACGAATTGTTTGCACAGGGCTTCATATTCTTCTTCCTTTAATTGCAGGACAATGCTCTTGAATTTAATCATACTTCGCCTTTTGGGTTCGAATATAGGCGAATTCTGAAATTAAACTCTTAGTTTTTATTAATTTTCATCAACAGTATTTGTCACCGAACCCGGAACAGTTTTTACAACCTCCCAGCTTCCGTCCGCTGTTTCACGTTCAATCATATAAAAACCAACCCCATGCGCACCCCAACTTTCGTAAGGTGTCCAACTCAATTTAAAGTGTAAATCGTCGGCGGCCTCAACCTCCAATACAATGTTCTCGCTTGTTTGTCCTTCAATCCCCAACTGATTACAGCTATTGGTCGCCATTACTGCATAATAATACTTATGCTTGTGCACATTCACCTGATGGTCCACAAACTCGGTCTGATATTCAGGAACCGTAGTTAAGAGAACGAAATTTACATTGTCGGTCGAACGATAAATCCGGTATCCGGTAACTTTATCACCCATAACTTGCGGTACAGTCCATTCGGTTAATATCGATTCATCGTTTACAACCGTAGAGCGGGTTAGATCAACCTTCTGGTTGGCAAAAAGATTCTGAATAGGCGCGCAAATGTCATAATCAGAATTCGACTCCACATGCAGTTGACCATTAAGCGCTTCTGCAACAACAAAATAACGATACGGCTCTGAACAATACACTGTGCTGTCGATAAAATGCGTTGAGTCGCCCGATACGGTTCCCAAATCGCTTGCAAGCGTTCCGTCTGCATTCGCTCTGAAAATACGATACGTTTGTGGCAGTTTACCGACATAAGGTGTCCAGTTTACGTCGATCGTGTTGTTTTCGAGGGTTAACACTTCAATATTCACGGTGCAGTGCTCAATCAAATCGGCTGTGTTTACCGAATATCCGCAACGATCGCGTGTTTCGAGGCGATAGCAATATACATTGTCAAATGTATTCAGTGAAGTACTTTCGAACGATAAAATGTGAGCATCTGTAATTGAAGTCAACAACACCCAGTCGTTAGTACCTTGCAAACGCTGATACAATTCATAAGATCCAAAATCGGGGGCTGTTGATTCTTCCCATTCGATCAAAACAGACTGAGGTCCGGAAACCGTTGCACGAAGGATAGGTGTAACAGGGGCCGGTAGCGTATCATAAACCTGCACCAATGATGGAATTAATAAAGTATCGGCACAACCATTTGCATTCATAACCTGAATTTCAACGGAATAGAACCCGGGATTGTAATAAACTTCAGTCGGATTTATCTCTGATGTTTCGGTTCCATTGCCCATTACCCAGGTATATGTTGGATTCTCGGTCTGGTACGATGTATTGCTGAAGCTAACCGAAAGCGGTGTACAACCTTCGGAATGATCGATGGTAAAACCGGCTACCGGAACAATTAGCGATGTAAATCCATCCATAGTGGCGGTATCGCTGCATCCAAACTGCGTAGTTGCGATTAGTTCAACCGAATAAACCCCGTTCTGATTGAATGTAAAATCAGGATTTTCGAGTGTACTTGATCCCAGCGAGCCAAATTCCCAGGTGTAGGAACTTGCGCCTTCAGAAGCGTTGGTAAATTGTGTCTGCAAAGGATTACATGCAATCATTCGGTCGGCAGTAAAGGCTGCGCTTGGGAAAGGATGAATGGATACGGGTACAGGAATCGTATAGAATGCGCTGCAGCCTAATGTATCTTCGGAGAATAACGTAATTACGTAGCTGCCTGTATCGGAATAGGAAAAAGTTGGATTTTGCTCGTTGCTTGTTGAACCCTCTCCAAAGTTCCACTCCCACTCTACCGCTCCATTTGAAAGATCTGTAAACTGAACTGTTGCTCCAATGCAATTATTCAGAGCAGAAACACTGAACGAAGTAGCCGGTCCGAGAACTGTTACAAAGTCGGGCATAAACAAGGTATCTGCACAACCGGAAGCAGCGGTTACTACAAGCAAAACATCATATACACCCGGGGTTTCGTATAATTTTACCGGATGCTGAACAGTTGAAGAGGATCCGTCGCCAAATTCCCAGTACCAGGCAACTGCCTCTTCAGAGTTATCAAAAAACTCTACGATTGAAGGTGCACAACTGGCTGGTGTGGGCGAACTAAAGTTGGCTGCAGGCCCATTAACATAAATGGGCACCTGCATCGAAACTGTATCGCGGCAGTTATCTTCAGTTGTAACAATCAAAGTCGCTGTATAATTTCCATCGGCAGTATAAACGTGCGAAACAGCAGGACCATTGCCGATTACGCCATCTCCAAAATCCCATTCCCAATCCATCATTCCGTCAAGGGTTCCCGAAAATTCAACATGCAAAGGATTGCAAAACCCTGTGTATTCGGCTTCGATTTGCGGATCAAGTAATTCGAGTCCTATCTGTGTTGTGGAGTCAACACAACCATGAATTGTTGTAATGGTAAGCGAAAATGAGTCGGCCGGTTCGGTAACAAAATCAATTGTCGGGTTTTCGAGTGTCGAAGTGATTCCGTTCCCGAAATCCCACTCCCAGCTTACAGCATCTGTGCTTGTGGGATTGAATGTAGCCTGGATGGGAAGGCAGATACCACTTTGATCAATTGTAAAGGCCGCATCTGCACCATGTACAGTAATAACTGAATCAAATAAGGTTTGCACCATACAGCCTGGAACCAAGCTACTGGTTACGCGCTGATAGAATCCATAAACACCTGGCTGATCAAATGTTTTATTTATTGGGTTAATATATTGACTGCCATTCCATGCAGCAAGTCCCCATGTACCATTGGTAAAAAACCATGCTACCTGAGATACACTGGGTGTTAAATTCACAAGCGAAAATGTGTGCGGCGCGCAACCTTCAAAATCTGCAGTTGTATCATATGCAGGAACCGGATTGGCAAAAACAACTTGAGTAGGCAATTCAAATTCATTCACACAACCCAATGCACTTGTGTAAGTGAGGGATACCTGATATGTTCCTTCCTGAAGGTAATAATGAAATGGACTTGGATCAGTTGATGTGGTTCCATCGCCGAAATTCCACAAAAATGAATAACCGGGGTTCGATGCAAAATTATTGACGAACTGAATGGTGTCATTGCAAACGGCAGACGGATAAATTATCGTAGGAATTGTCTCTCCGGGTAAAGCACTCTGCATTGCATTCGTAACGCAACCCAAGGTATCGGTGTATTGAAGTGTTACAAGGTAGGATGAGTTAACGTGCTCTATCATATGTGTTAAGCTCAACTCGTTCGATTCAAAGCCGTCGCCAAATGTCCAAGTAAGCTCATCTACCAATCCCGGATTAGAAACGCTAACGGTGATTTCGGCATTGCTGCATGCTTCAACAACCGACACATTGAACTCGGGTGTTCCGCCACCCACCAAAATGGTTTGCGGATAACTAAACGTATCGACACCATATGGAGTATTGGCGATATAGGTTACATTGAAAATGCCGGGCTCGGTAAACTGATGAATCGGCATCGTTTCGGTCGAAATTGTACCATCACCTAAATTCCAGCTAATCACTTGGTGCGTTGTATCTTGTCTAAAGAAATAGATTGTAGCCGGGGCGCA
>CANMGM010000069.1 GCA_947497195.1 Bacteroidota bacterium | reverse complement strand
GTACTGCCCGCTGCATTGATGGCTCCGGTGGAAGCATTGATTGAAAGTCCTGCTGGGGAGCTGGTAAATGTGCCTCCCGGTGCACCCGTAATGGTTGGATTTATTGCGCTTGTAAAGCTTTTGCAATAATTTGAAGCCGGATAGGAGAAGGTTGCCGACGGAAGCGGTGTTACCGAAACGGTAATTGCATTCGATACCGTATTGCTGCAACCTGCAATGCCGCACGTGATTACCGCGTTGTTTTGGGGATTGGTATAGGTAAATCCGGTTGAACCAATGCTGCTTGTTTGGTCTACTCCGTTAACTCTCCAAACCAGCGCTGATGTGGAAGCTGTATTGTTGGTGTTCGCAAGGAAACTCGCTGAGCTATTTGCACAAACCGGTAAATCGCTTGTATTGTTAATGGTGATGTTCGGTAATGAAGTCGAAAGGGGAGACGCTCCGCATCCTACCGATACGGAGCTGCGGTTCACCACATCCAAGCCTGCTGCAATATCGTTGGGTAATAGATTTTTCTTTGCTACCCCATTGGTAACTGTGGATGCCATAACCTCGGTGGCTGAACTGTGCAGTGTATGGGTAATCTGATGTGTGTGGCCAATTTCGTGAAGCATCACTGTTTCAAAATCAAATTGATTCAAGGTTGGGTTACCGCTTCCAAAATTCCAACTATATGTACTTGTGCCCGTTGATGGATCATTGTTGATAATGATATCTTGCTCGTTGGTTATTGTCTTAAGTGTTATACCCGAGCCACAACCTACAACACGATTAATTGCTCTGCCTCCAATTCCTGCAGGAAGTGGTGTCTGAACATCGTCTGTAATTACGTTCACCCCGTCTGCATTGGTTGCGCGCACCGTAGTAGCACTAGCTGAAATCGTCCAGTTAAAGCCGGTAGCACAACGCCATTTGGTAAAGCAGCGTTCAATCGTTTGCCTTGCTGTGGTGCCGAATGTGGTATTAAATTGATCATTAAACTGTAGCGTGTAGGCACCCAATGCGTTAAAATTGCCGGCCACCAATACATACGCTGAATCTGATGTTGTAGGTTTTACATTAAACAAGGCATAGGAAACCGTAATATTTCCTGCACTTTGTGCTGCAACACCACCATCGGGGGTAACACGTACGGGCCCTGTGGCTGCGGGAGAATCACCTGCCAATACATTGGATAAAATGGATGGAACAAAAACGCGAATCTCGGTATCGCTCCAAAACAGATAATCCTTCGGCAGGGGGCGACCAAATGAGCCATCCGAAAAAATGCTCCTAAACTCTACAAATCCATTTCCACGTGTCGCACCAAATCCACTGCCGGTAATGGTTAATACGGTTTTAGTTCCCGCAGTAACGATCGTTGGACTCACGCCACTCACTGTAGCGGCAACGCCTGCCGCAGGTGGATTGTTGGTAATGCGTGCTTTGGGTTGCAGAACAATTGGATTGCGTCCGGTTAGGTTCGAAATACGGGCACGAAATGCATCCAGATTTTCGTAACGATCAAACACGTCGTGCATGGCTTCGGTGTGGCCATCTATGCGAAATACTCCCTGAATAGATGTCCACGAGGCATACGAATTCGCTTCGCGGCGAATGCCTTTCCAGTGCTGGGGCACTTGATTCAATAAAACAATCACTTCTTCGCCAACCGTTAAATCGATGCGGTCGCCAAACTGCATCTCATCATTACCTACTTGGCCGCCTTCACTTACCAAGGTTACAAATGTTGGCGCATTTCCGGTAAAATCTTCATACACTTTCAAACGATAGTATGAGAAAATGTTTGATTTGGAAGCATCCCATTCAGACACTTTACTTAATACCTCAGCGCGCACTATGAGTGAACTATTTTGAATCAAATACTGCTCGGGCAGTTTGTAGATCATGCAATGCATTTCGTGTTCTTGTGCGTGGCTTATTGATACAGCCATCAGAAACACAGTCAGAAAATTTAGGAGCTTTTTCATGGTTGTTAAATTTGATGAGACAAAGCTGCCGTAAATACAATTAGAAGTAAATCACTAATTCTAGTGATATAGCATACTTTAGATTATAAGTTTCACTAAATCAATTGAATGAGATTTAGAGAGCTATTAAAATAAACTTTGCCAGCCCTATCGTCAGCAGTCCTGACATAATTCTACAAGCATACCATTGGTGCTTTTAGGATGCAGAAAGCATATTAATTTGTTATCGGCTCCTCGTTTCGGTTCGGGATTCACAAATGTGAAACCTGCTTCCAAAAGCCGTTTAATTTCTGCGTAAATATCATCAACCGCAATGGCCACGTGGTGAAAACCTTCGCCTTTTTTATCGATGAATTTTGCAATGGTTCCATCCGGATCGGTACTCTGCAGCAGTTCAATCTTATTCGGTCCGAGTGCATAAAAGATCGTTTCGACCTTTTCACTTTCGACCATTTCGCTTTTATATGGAGCTACACCTAAAAGCAATTCAAACAAACGTGCTGATGCCGATCTGTCCTTTACGGCAATTCCGAGGTGCTCAATTTTATTCATGCGGCAAATTAACGAAGGCCACTGATATTCGGTACATTTGAAATGTGGATTTGTTGAAATTTACGTCGAAAGGAATTTATTGTCCGCCTGCGGGCGTTTACCTCGATCCCTGGAAACCTGTTCAGAAAGCCTTGATTACCCATGCTCACAGCGATCACGCGCGGAGTGGTTCGCAAGAATATTTAGCTCATGCTGATTCTGAGGCCTTGCTAAAGCTTCGATTGGGGCGGAATATTTCGTTGCAGACGGTTCAATATGGTAAAGATGTTCTGATTAATGGGGTGCGATTTTCATTTCATCCTGCCGGCCATATTGTAGGGTCTGCTCAGATTCGCGTGGAATACAAAGGCGAAGTCTGGGTTTTTTCGGGCGACTATAAGCTTGAACACGATGGGTTTAGTGCCGGTTTTGAACCGGTAAAGTGCCATACGTTTATTAGTGAATCAACTTTCGGGTTGCCTGTGTATCGCTGGAAGCCACAAGCTGAGGTTTTTGCCGAAATGAACAGTTGGTGGGCTCAAAATGCCCGAGAAGGTATTTCCTCAGTTGTTGTAGCCTATTCGCTTGGCAAGGCGCAACGTATTCTGAAGTACCTGGACCGATCGATCGGAAAAGTGTATGCACATCCGTCTATTTATGCGATGCACCAGACCATGCGCGAAAATGGGTTTCAACTTCCCGGCGACTATCTATTCGACAGAAATCAAAAAAAAGAGGAATACAAGAGCAGTTTGTTGTTGATACCACCAGCTGCCGATGGCGGCGAATGGATGAATAAACTTGGCGATTACGAACAGGCATTTGCTTCAGGCTGGATGCAGGTAAGAGGCACACGGCGGCGCAACAATGCTTCAAAAGGATTTGTTTTGTCGGATCATGCCGACTGGGATGGATTGAATGCGGCTGTTAAATTAACCGAAGCAGAACGTGTCATTGTTACGCATGGATACACGGCATCGTTTGCGCAGTGGTTGTGCGAAAAGGGCATTAGAGCCGAAGTTGCAAAGACCGATTATTCGAGTGAAGGCTAATCCAAGTAAATGAATGTTGTAACATATAGTGTGATCACATATATTTGCAGTGTGAAATTGGAAGACGAAATCAAGCAGGTTAAATTTAAAAGCATTTATCAAAAGGCGGGGATAAACCTTGTATATACGGTGAGCATGATGCAGAACCGGCATATGAAGACACTCAAGAAATTTGGTTTAACTATACCGCAGTTTAATATTCTTCGCATTTTACGTGGTCAGCACCCGAGTTCAACAACGGTTAATGATCTAATCGTTCGGATGTTGGATAAATCGAGCAACGCCTCGCGGATTGTAGATAAGTTAAAGTTGAAGAAATTGGTGAACCGTAAGATCGACGATAAGGATCGCCGAAGTGTTCGCGTGAGCATTACGAGCGCAGGTCTTGATTTGCTTTCACAAATTGATGCACTCGAACCAGAATTTTATTTTGGTCAGGATTGCCTGTCGGAAAAGGAGGCGGTTCTATTAAATGAAATGCTTGATCGCGGACGTGATAAATTTTTAACGAAGTAAACCCTTAAACAGCATAACAAATTATGAGAAAACAAACATTCATCGCGGCTTTATCAGCCGTTGTACTTTTGGCCTCTTGCGGAGGCAGTGCAGTAAAAACTGAAGATGCACAAACAGCGGCTCAATCTGCCGATAGCGCGCGCGTATTTGCTCTTGACAGCGCTTCGTCTAAAGTAGAGTGGCTTGCCAAAAAAGTGACTGGACAACACAACGGAACCTTGGCAATTAAGTCGGGCGAATTAAAAACAGAGGCCGGAAAAATTACTTCGGGTCGCTTTACCCTAAATATGGCCGCAATTAAAGTAGTAGACATTACAGATGCTGAGACCAACGCGAAGTTGGCTGGGCATTTGAATTCCGAAGATTTCTTTTCGACATCGAAATTTCCTGAAGGAACATTTGAGTTGGTTTCTACAGAACCTATTGCGAATGCAGCCGCAGGATCACCAAATTATACCATTAAAGGAAACTTAACGCTCAAAGGCATCAGCAAGGCAATCAGCTTTCCTTCAACCATCACTATAAACGGCGAAATGCTCAATGCGCAAGCCGATTTCGATATCGACCGCACCGAATGGGATATCCGCTATGGATCGGGAAAATTCTTTAAAGACATTGGCGACAAGGCAATTAACGACAACTTTAACATTAAATTGAATATTGTCGCAAAGGCTTCGTAACCTTATTGGATCATCAATAGAAAAGGCTGTTCGGTTGAACGGCCTTTTTTATACACTTTTGGGGAGAAAACGCTTTATCGCGCATTGTGTAATTGAATTGCACAATGCGCCGCAAAAGCAGAAGAATCTATAAAATTCGTCGGTATTAATCTGGATACCCCCTCCAACCTTTCTAGCGCACCAAACATTCGTGTATTTCATTTCTAACGCCCCGGCATCCTAGTAAAATTCAGCATAGAAAGCTAATCGGAATCTATATACTCCGAGTTCTTGGAATGGTTGGCCCGCTTTAATTGAATTTTAAAAGCATTATATGTTGGTAATGTGCGAGTTGTGTGAGTTCGGATTGGGGTCCGCCACTCCTCCTCCCCGGATTGAAGTTACGGCATATATGTGGCACTAGTCGTTTATAAACGTTTAAAAACGGATACATGTAAAAATCAGATAATGTTTGCATTAAGTCCTATTTGCAAGGTACTTTCAGGGAAGAAATAATCTTAAACTACTAAATCATAGATGTTTAATTTGTGTGTAAGCTGGTTTGGCAAACTTACAAACAGGTCGGTTCATTTCTCAGTTGGAAAATGGTGCTTTGAATGTGAATAGCTTTTTCGGAACTTGCAGCAGGGCGGGGACACGTGTTTCCCGTTTTCTTCACGTTTAAGCGAGGCTAATTTTTACCAAATCCTCATTCATAGATTCCATCGGAACGGAGGTTAGCTATATAGTCTGGTTTTCCCCATTCTGAAGAATAGTTTCAGGCAAATCGGAGACAAGTAGTTCCCTTTCTTTTTGCGTTTAGCACAACACTATTTTTGCCACCTACCCAAGGTGTAATCTCTTTACGCGTAAAGGCTACATCAAAATTCTATTGCTTTTTTTCTAATGCTACGTTTTAGAAATTATCAGGTCAAAAGGTATGAGGTTTTACTTATGCCGAATGTGAGTTTATTCCTGAAGTAAAAAACCAATATCTGTAATTAATTCATTTACGGCCGTTGAATCCGTTCCGTCGTAATAACCTCGGATTCGCCCTTTTTTATCGATCAAAGCAAAGTTCTGGGTATGGATAAAATCTTCGGCACCACCATCGCCCTCGCGTGCATCCAGCAAATAGCCTTTTCGGGCAAGCTCATACAATTCAGGCTTATTTCCGGTTAAGAAAATCCATCGCCTTCCATCGGCCTTAAACTTTTCTGAATATCGAAGTAGTTGTGCCGAAGAGTCGGTCTCGGGATCTACCGTATGCGATAAAATCATTACTTCAGGGCGCGCCTTATAAACCCGATCGAGCTGTTTCGACATAATCGGACAGATGCTCTGGCAAGTTGTGAAGAAATAATCGGCGACATATACTCTGCCTTTCACCGCTTCATTGGAAACCAATTTGCCATATTGATTCATTAGGTTAAATTGGGGAATGGTATGAAATAGCGTATCTATTTTTACCGAACCATCCTGATTCTTCAGTGTGTCTAATTGGTGGTTACCCAAAATCGGAAGCTGTTTGTAAACTCCATTTTTATTTTTTGTTTGGAGAAACATCCAGCCAAGTCCAAGAAGCAAAATCAAGGGGAGGATAAATGGAAGCAACTTTTTCATGCTGCAAAATTGATGATTTATTCATGAAATGGAATATGAAATCCATGCAATTCCTGTGCAGTTATCTGCCTACATTTGCTGGTATGAAATCACTGTTTTTGTGTTTAGTTATTTTATGCGTAGCGGGACTTCCCTCCGTTCTTTTTTCGCAACTTAATGGCAATTATACCATTGGTGGTACAAACCCCAGTTATCCAACACTAGCTGCAGCTGCAACTGCGCTGAATACTTCGGGTATTTCTGGCAATGTTACCTTTAACATTCGTCCGGGAACCTATAGCGATCTCTTGAACATTCAAAGTGTTCCGGGAAACAATGCCAGTCGCACCATTCTGTTTAAATCCGAAAACAACGACTCATCATCTGTAGTGATTTCTAATGCCACGCTAACTCAACTCAATTATCGTTTGGTTAATGTTGGAAATACCCAAAATGTACAATTCTCGCGACTAACTATTGCCGGGCCGCAAACCGGAACCTACGGCGTTGTAATGTCGATATTTAGCGTACCCGGCTTCAAGCTTCAACGATGCAGAGTAAGTGGTATTGTGAATGCAATCGCTACTACAACGTATCAGGATGTGGTTCAGCTTTCGGGGAATAGCAGCGGTTATGAGATTAGCAATTGTACTATTCGTGGAGGTTACCGTGCTGTTGCCATTTACGGTGGTGAAACTGTTCCTGTGAGTAATGTTGTTCTTCAAAACAATCGATTTTACAAGTGTTCCAACTCTGCTATTAAAGCGCAGTTTGGTCATTCAATACAGGTTAATCGCAATTTAATTGATAGTTGCGGGGTATCCGGCTTTTCAGCCATTCAGTTAGGATTTTGCAGTACTGCAGTTGTTTCGTTCAATCGACTCGATCTCGATGGAGGTATTGGTTTGAGCTTTACTTCATGCTATTCGACCAATGCCGCACGAGCGAAGGTGTATAACAATTTCGTTGCTGTTTCAGGCTCAGCGCCCGGATCGGGTGGTGTCTTTCTGCAGGATATGCGGTTTGCAGATGTGTATTACAACAGTTTTAATGTGCAGGTGTTTGGCAGTTATCAGGTTTTCGTAGCGCAATTATCAAACGGTGGCACAGGCTTGAGGATTCAGAATAACAGCTTCGTTACCAATTCCGAAAATGCCATCGTAAACAATATTGGAAGTGAAAATGCCATCGAAGCATATAGCCACAACAATCTGTTCAACGGATTGCCGCAACCGAATTTGCCACCCAATAGCATTAGCTTTGCAGCTGGATATGCAAGTTCCAGCGATTTACATCTTATCGCTTCTAACCTTAATGCCAAAGGAACGCCGGTAAACATCACAACTGACATCGACGGGCAAACCCGCAATGCCACTACACCCGACATTGGCGCCGACGAGTTTACGCCCAATTTGCGTTCTGCAGGCATTCTGTATCTCACAAATCCTTCTGCCGATTCGGCTTATTGCGATGCTGTTCCGCTTACCTTTCCGCTCATCAATTCGGGTAGCGTTAACCTAACTTCCGTGCAATTCGAGGTCGATTTCAATGGAGCAATAAGCAGCCACAGCTGGACAGGTTCTCTCGGCAGCGGTCTGGCAACAGATGTCAATCTAGGTAATTTTCAACTCGTTCCTCTCGCTGCCAATAATTTAATCGTAACTATTATTTCAGTTAATGGCCAAAGCGATGAATATCAAGGCGATGATGTTACCTTTTACAGCGATTTGTTTCAGGCGCTGAATGGTGAATATACGTTGGGTGGTGCAAGTCCCGATTTCAATTCGTTCTCTGCTGCTGTATTGCGTTTGCAACAGGGTGGTGTATGCGGACCGGTTACGATAAAAGTGCGGAATGGAACCTATTTCGAACGCATTTTTCTAAATCCAATCAAAGGTGCTTCGGCCAATAATTTCGTGTTATTCGAAGGCGAAAGTGCCGACAGTTCGCTGGTGAGTATCGTTTCATCGGGAACATCGGGTTACCCGAGCACCGTGCGTTTGGCTGATGTTAGTTACATGGGCTTCAGGCACATGTCGATTATACAAAACGGCAGTACAAGCAATTACGCGGCTTTTCATTCATCGTATGGTAACGACATTTTGGTTGATCGCTGCATTATAAGTGGATACACGAGTTCAACATCCTCATCCTCTTCACATGCCTTTGTTGCATTTCCCGATTCGAACCTTACCGTAACACGCTGTATAATTGGCGGAGGAAGTTCTATCGCCTGCAATCTGGTGGGAACAGGACCAACAAAGTACAACCTCATTTTCGAGTACAACACGGTTTACGGAGGCACCGACGATGGGTTGGATGTGCGCAATTGGACCCATGCATCCATACAGCACAACTATTTAATCGGCGGTTATTTCAATACAACATACGCTGTTTACGGACTGGGCCTGAATGATTTTAATTTCAGTTACAATAAAGTCGGTGCTGGTGGTGCTCAAGGTTCATCGGCCTTATATCTGATTAACAACGGTAGTGGTACACAAGGCATACGAAACCGCATTTCGAACAACGTACTAAGCTGCAATCTGGGTGTAGATGTAATTGCCGTGGGGATGTGCATGCGCCTTATCAGTACAAACAACACCGATATTTTCCACAATACGGTGAAGCATAATTCGCTAGATACCGATAATTACGCGTTTAATTTAAGCAACAGTTCGGGACTCGATATTCGCAATAACATATTTGCCAATCTTGGCACCGGAATAACACTTGCTTACAACAACGTGAGTAACAGTGTTTGCGATTATAATGTGTATTACACCGGCGGGAATGTGCTGGTTGGATTAACAAACGATCTGGCGGCAGTACAAACTATTACCGGCGGCGATGCACACTCGCTTGTGGCCAATCCGAATTTTTATTCGTCGGCCTTGGATAGCATGTATTTTACAAATCCACTGTTGGAGAATATGGGTGTAGCAACCTCCGTTTTAAACGATATTCGCGATTTCCCTCGTCAGTTACCGAATCCAGATCCCGGAGCATTCGAAAGTCCATCGGCGCCCAATGTAAATCTCGGTTCCGACACTGCAACATGCGGAGGAATTTTCATCTTGAATGGAACTACACCCGGAGCGCAGGCTTATTCGTGGAATACCGGAGAAACTACAGCACAAATTGAAATCATTGAGCCGGGCGAGTACATTTTAACGGCAACCAACACCATCGGCAGTAGCAGCGACACCATTTCAATTGATTTTTTTCCAGTGCCGCAGGCCAATGCTGGTGCCGATACGTTGGTTTGCTTTGGCGATGCCGTGATTTTGCAAAGTAACGGCTCTACCTGCGCCTGGTACGATGCCGGCGAAGTGCTCATTTCGAGTGCTTGTCAGACCGAATTACCTGTTCTGGAGAATACGCAGTTTGTTTTGGAAGTTATTAACGATTTTGGTTGCTCGG
>CANMGM010000068.1 GCA_947497195.1 Bacteroidota bacterium | reverse complement strand
GTTCCGCCTCCAGTCGGGTTTTTAAAGGTTGAACAAGTGCATCGATATCGCCTGCCCCAAGTGTTAAAAGCACTTCGGGATGCAAGGCCGATATGTGTTCTGCCAATTGCTCCTTCGTACACAATTGCTTCGAAGTACCTTGTATCAGTTCAAGCAGCGCGGCCGATGTAACACCTTCTATGGGAAGTTCGCGCGCCGGATAAATTTCAAGCAGTACAACCTCATCGAGCAATTCAAGACTGCGTGCAAATCCATCTAAGAAGTCGCGGGTACGGCTAAACAAATGCGGCTGGAAAACACCTGTGATTCTTCGACCTGGGTAAATGGCGCGAACCGAGCTGATGCAGGCACGCAATTCTTCGGGATGGTGCGCGTAATCATCGATGAAGATAAAATCGGGCCTGCGCACGATGTATTCGAACCTGCGCTTTACTCCGGCAAAACTTTTCAGCGCTTCGCGAATGGAAGATTCAGAAACCCCATTCAAATAACATATTGCACTCGCGGCCAAGGCATTTTCCAAGTTATGCAAACCGGGTAAACCAAGTTCGAGATTTCCAATCTGCGTATCCTTGATTTGCATCGAGAAATTGTAGCGATCGCCTTCGAGTTTCAAGTTCACCGGCATCACATCAGCCTGCTCATGTGTATGATAACTAATGCTACGCAGCGAAATATCGTCGGGGAACTCGACCCCCTTTTTAACGAGTAAAACCCCTTCTGCATGTGTCTGTCGTGCAAATTGCGTAAACGACTCCTGCATGGCATTTCGATCGCCATAAATATCGAGGTGGTCGGCATCGGTTGAGGTAATGATGCTGCTGTGCGGATGCAAATGAAGGAACGAGCGATCGTATTCATCGGCCTCCACAACCATCATCGAATCGCGCTGACCTTCGAGGTAATTCGTGCCGTAATTCGTGGCAATTCCACCTAAGAAGGCAACAGGTTCCGCTCCCGCCACTTTCAGAATATGCGCAACCAGTGTAGACGTTGTGGTTTTACCATGTGTGCCTGCTACAGCCAGTGTTTTATGTCCGCGCGACAACATTCCAAGTACTTCGGCACGCTTATAAATGCGCACGCCGGCTGTAGTAAATGTTTGCACAATGGCGGTATGGCGTGGAACGGCGGGTGTGTAAATTACCAGCACAGAATCGCGGTTCTCGGCATCGAGCAATTCATCGGGAATTAGTTCGGTACGGTCTTCGTAAACGATTTTCATTCCCTCCGATTCCAATTGCTGCGTAAAGGCAACACGTGTTTTATCATAGCCCCATACAGGAATTCCCTGCCTTAGGAAATAGCGTCCCAAAGCGCTCATACCAATGCCACCGGCACCTATCAAATACACATATTTCACGGCTTCGGGTTTCATTTGCGCGCTTCAATAAGGTTAAATATTTCGTTCGTAATATGCTCGGCAGCATCGGGGCGACCTAGTTTGGCCATTGCTTCAGTCATTTGCTTTCTGCGGCTTTCATCAGAATACAGTGCAAGTATCTCGGCTCCCAACTTATCCTTTACCACATCATCGCGCAGCAAAACAGCAGCGCCGTTATCGCTCAAAGACTTTGCATTGCTGGTTTGGTGATCTTCTGCAGCGAATGGGAATGGCACAAGGATGCATGGTTTTTTCACCAAACACAGCTCCGAAACAGCAATTGCACCGGCACGCGATACAACAAGATCGGCTACAGCATACGCTAGATCCATACGCGCAATGAATTCATGCACTTTTACCCCAGCGCCAAGATTTTGAACCGCCTCGCGCGCCTGTTCGGCATTGCCCTTGCCGGTTTGCCACAAAACCTGAATTCCGTTTTCAACCAGTTTTCGCACACAGCTAGCCATTGCGTTGTTTACAGAGCGTGCTCCGAGGCTTCCACCTACAACCAGCACAGTGAATCGTCCGCCATCGAGTTCAAAAAATTCAAATGCCTCTTTTCGGGCGCTAGTCGGAGCAACAATCTCGCTACGTACCGGATTGCCTGTGAGCACAATTTTCGCAGCAGGGAAGAAACGTTCCATGCCTTCGTATGCTACGCAAATGCGTTTTACTCGGCGCGATAAAATGCGGTTGGTGATGCCCGGAAACGAATTTTGCTCCTGAATCAAGGTTGGAATTCCCTTTTGCGCTGCCGAAAACAACACTGCACCCGAAGCATATCCACCCACACCAATTACCGCGTCGGGTTTAAAGTCTTTGATAATTCGTGAAGCATCGCGCAAAGCCCCAATCAACTTGAATGGAACCATCAGATTCGAGATGCTCATGCTGCGTTTGATGCCCTGAATTTTCAATCCTACAATCTTGTACCCTGCCGCCGGTACTTTTTCCATCTCCATCTTTCCTTCGGCGCCTACGAATAAAATTTCTGCTTCAGGCTCGCGCGCCTTGATTTGATTGGCAATTGCCACAGCGGGAAAAATATGCCCCCCGGTTCCCCCACCCGAAATGATAAACCTATGCTTCACTCGTTTCCTCCTTTCCACCATCGGGCACACAAAAACGACTTACGCAAAGAATTATTCCAATCGCAATGCTGGTAAACCAGATGGATGTTCCGCCCATACTCACAAGCGGTAAGGCCTGACCTGTTACGGGAAACAAATTCACAGCAACCGCCATGTTGATAAATGCCTGGAAGAGCAGCATCAACATGCAGCCGACTGCTAAAAATGTGGCAAAAGTTTGCGGGCTGTAGCGCACCATGCGTATAACGCGCAAGAATAAAATGAGGTAGAGCAAGACCACAAACGATCCTGTGAGTACTCCACCCTCTTCAAGAATAATTGCAAATATGAAATCAGAATACGGATGTGGTAAAAAGTTGCGTTGCTCACTTTTTCCAGGCCCCATTCCGATGAGGCCACCGCTGGCAATGGCAATCTTTGCTTGGTCGGCCTGATAATTTCCTTCGCCTTTACCAGAACGGAAATTTTCGATGCGCGCTTTCCATGTTCCAATTCGTCCCGGCAAGTCGAAGTTTAACGCTATCACAATAAATAGCGCAAACGATACGATTCCAATTCCTGCCAAGGCAAGGATGTATTTTACATTCACACGGCCGATAAATAAAAGCACCATGGAAGTCGCAAAAAGCAATGCAGCAGTAGAGAAGTTTGCCGGCAAAATCAATCCACAGGTAATGAATATCGGAATCATCAAAGGCACAAATGCCTGTTTGAATTCTTTAATCTGTTCCTGTTTGCGCGAAAGTGAGCGGGCGAGGTAGATAATCAAGGCCAATTTTGCCAGATCGGAAGTCTGGAAGCTTGCATTGATTACCGGCACGGTTAACCAGCGACTCGCATCGTTTATTTCACCGCTCATGAGTGTTGCAACGAGCAAGGGTGCTGCTACCCAGATAGCAAGATGACCGATGCGCGAAAAAATACGGTAGTTGGCCAGATGGGTGATGTACATCAAAGCAAGGCCGGTTAATACAAGCGTTGTGTGCTTAATGAGGTAATGTTCGGTATCGCCGCCCTGTTTTGAATAGGCTAGCGTGCCGGTAGAGGTATAAACTGCCAGAATCGATAATAGGGAAAGCAGCAGCACGACGATCCAAATCGTGCGATCTCCCTTGGCATATAAAACCGGCATGTTCATCAGCTTCTCCCTTTACTTTTTATAACTCGCGAACTGCAGACTTAAACTGGCGACCGCGGTCTTCGTAATTTTCAAATAAATCGAAACTTGCGCAGGCTGGAGAAAGAAGTACGGTATCCCCTTTTTTTCCGAGAAGGTATGCCGCCTTTACAGCTTCCATTGCCGAGCTGGTATTTACTATCTGACTAACAATGCCATCAAAAGCCTTGTGGATTTTCTCGTTCTCTTTACCCATGCAAACAATGGCTTTAACACGCGAACGTACAAGCTCCTTGAGCATGTCGTAATCGTTGCCTTTGTCTACTCCGCCAGCAATCCAAACTACGGGTGTATTCATCGATTCGAGTGCATACCAGGTTGAGTTCACATTGGTCGCTTTCGAGTCGTTGATGAATTCGATGCCGTGTACTTTGGCCACAAACTCGAGCCGATGCTCGATGTTCTCAAAGTCCATCAGACTTTCGCGAACAACATCTTTGCGGATTTCGAATACTCGGGCAGCAATTCCGGCTGCCATGGAATTGTACTGGTTGTGTTTGCCTTGTAGGGCGAGATCAAAAATTGACATAGTAAATGGATCTGGGTGTATGTTAAATTGAATGGTTTCGTTGGAAATACATGCTGATTCACCTTGCTGCTCATGAAGCGAGAAAGGAATTGTACGCGATTTAATTTCACGCGATTTTAAGGCCTCAGTTGTGAGCGGATCATCGGCGCAATACACAAATACATCGTTCTCTCCCATGTTCTGAAGGATGCGGAACTTTGAAAACACGTAATTGCTGAGCTGATAATCGTATCGATCGAGGTGGTCGGGTGTTATGTTCAGCAGAACGGCTACATCGGCTCTGAAGTTGAACATGCCATCGAGTTGAAAACTGCTCAGTTCGAGAACATAATATTCGTAGTTGTTTTCGGCTACCTGTCGCGCGAAGCTCTTACCCACGTTACCCGCAAGCCCAACGTTTAATCCTGCTTTTTTCAGGATATGGTAGGTGAGCAAGGTCGTTGTGGTTTTGCCATTTGTACCGGTAATGGCGATGGTTTTCGCGTTTGTATACCACGATGCAAATTCGATTTCAGATATAACCTGGATGCCTCGCTTGTGTGCTTCAACAACCAAGGGCGCTTTATCTGGAATTCCAGGGCTTTTCACAATTACAGATGCTTCCAGCAGGCGTTCTTCGCTGTGTTGGCCGGCTTCGAATTCGATGCCATTAGCGGTTAATTCTGTTTGGTATTTTTCTGCAATTTTTCCTTTGTCAGAAACAAACACCATCCAACCCTGCTTTTTGGCAAGGATGGCAGCTCCCGTCCCGCTTTCGCCGGCGCCGAGTATGCTGATTATTTTGGTGTTGTTTGACATTGGTCTTAACGTAGTTTCAGGGTTACGATGGTTAAAACAGCAAGCGCCACTCCTACAATCCAGAAGCGCGAAACAATTTTGGCTTCGTGCCAGCCCAATTTTTGATAATGATGATGCAGGGGCGCCATTTTGAAAATGCGTCGACCTTCACCGAATTTCCTTTTGGTGTACTTGAAATAACTCACCTGCATCATCACGCTGAGGTTTTCGACCAAGTAGATTCCGCAGAAAATAGGGATAAGCAGTTCTTTACGCAGTGCAATGGCCACCACAGCCACAATTCCACCGAGTGCGAGCGAACCGGTATCGCCCATAAAGATTTGCGCCGGAAACGAATTGTACCAGAGGAAACCAACGCATGCGCCAACAAATGCGCTCATGTAAATTACTATTTCGCCCGAATTTGGGATGTACATTACATTGAGGTAATCGGCGAAGAAGATATTTCCCGAGATGTAAGCGAATACAGCAAGAACAAAGCCTATTATCGCAGTTGTACCGCCGGCCAGACCGTCGAGGCCGTCGGTCATGTTTGCTCCATTTGATACTGCAGTAACCACGAATATTACCATGGGGATAAATACAAGCCATGCGTATTTTTCGTAATCGTCGCCAAAGAACGAAATCACTTTTGCATAGTTGAATTCATGATTTTTGACAAATGGAATCGTCGTTATCGGTGCCTTGGCGTCGACATATTTCTTCGATTTTTCGATTTTAGCCAGCGAAGCACTATCGGCAGACACCTCAAGTTTATTTTGGTTTCCATCGGTTCCAACAATCTCGCGACGAATGGTAACGTTCGGATTAAAATACAAAACAGCGCCAACGAGAAGTCCAATTCCAACCTGACCTACAACCTTAAATTTTCCTTGTAAACCTTCTTTATTCTTTTTGAAAACTTTGATGTAATCGTCGAGAAAGCCAATCAATCCAAGCCAAACAGTTGAAATTAAAAGCACCACAATGTATACATTGTGCAGCTTTGCGAAAAGTAAGGTGGGGATTAGGATGCATGACAGGATAATCAAACCGCCCATGGTTGGTGTACCTTGTTTCGACATTTGACCGGCCAGGCCAAGGTCGCGGATGATTTCGCCCACTTGTTTAAACTGTAGGTATTGAATGATCTTTCGTCCAAATACCATCGAAATCAACAGCGAAGTAATCAACGCCATTGCTGCTCTGAACGAGATAAACTGAAACACCCCGGCTCCGGGAAAATTAAGGTGTGTGTCGAGATAATTAAATAGGTAGTACAGCATCAGTTTTCGGCTTGATTAAAAAGTGTTTGTACTTCGGCCATGTCGTCGAAAGGGTATTTTACGCCTTTGATTTCTTGGTATTTCTCGTGTCCTTTTCCGGCAATAAGAATAATATCGCCCGGTTGTGCCATGATGCAGGCGGTGCGAATTGCTTCGCGACGGTCGGCAATACAGAGCACTTTGCGCGATTCGGCTGGATTAATCCCAGAACGCATCTCGTCGATGATAGCCTGCGGTTCTTCGGAGCGTGGATTATCGGAAGTAAGGATTACTTTATTGCTAAGTTCTGCAGCGATTTCGGCCATTTCGGGGCGCTTCGCACGATCGCGGTCGCCTCCGCAACCAATTACGGTAATGAGCTGTTCGTTGCCGGTACGCAGGTCGGTAATGGTACTAAGTACATTGCGCAATGCATCGGGTGTGTGCGCATAATCAACAATAGCCGTTACATTTTCCAACGAACGTATATACTGGAATCGCCCTTCCACACTGCGTAACTCACTTATTCCAGTGAGTACCTGTTCGAGATCCGCGCCGAGATTCATTGCGGCTGCGAAAACAGCCAGAATATTGTAGGCGTTGAACGAGCCAATGAGTTGTGTCCAAACTTCACGCCCTTGGATGCGCAGAAGCATCCCCGCAAATTCTTTTTCAAGAATCTTTACATTGAAATCGGCAGCTTGTGAAAAGCCATAGGTTTGGGCGCGTACCTTTAAGTCAGAGCTCATTGCGGAAGCGTTCTCATCGTCGGAGTTAATCAGCGCAAACGATTCGCTGCTTAATGTCTTGAAGAATGCGTGCTTGGCTTCGAGGTAATGCTCAAATGTGCCATGATAGTCGAGGTGATCGTGGGTTATATTGGTAAATACTCCTCCACTGAAATGCACACCCGAAACACGGTGTTGAACCACTGCATGCGAGCTTACTTCCATAAACACATGCGTACAGCCGGCCTGAACCATCTGATGCAACAATTGCTGCAATTGAACCGCATCTGGAGTCGTATGGGTTGATGGAATTTCCTGGTTCCCGATTTTATTCACAACGGTCGATAACAATCCACACGTGTATCCGAGCTTACAAAACAGATCGAAAAGTAATGTTGTAGTTGTAGTTTTTCCATTTGTTCCGGTAACACCAACAAGCGCCAGTTTTTCGGATGGATTATCGTAGAAGTTTCCTGCCAGGATTGAAAGCGCATATGCACTATCTTTTACCTTCACATAACAAACCTTATCCGACATTTCCTGCGGGAATTCCTCACATACGATGGCAATTGCACCTGCTTCTACACATGCAGGAACAAAGGCATGTCCGTCGCTGCGTAAGCCTTTTACGGCTATGAATAACGTATTCTTTTGAACAAGACGCGAATCGGCTGTAATCGACATGATAGCCAATTGTGTGCTGCCTTGGATTTCGGTAGCGCCGGCCTTATATAATATGTCTTTCAACAGTTTCATCAGGCAAGTTCGAGTATTACGTTTTTAATAAATCGAATTGGAGTACCGGGTGCAACCGATTGGCGACGCACCTTGCCTTTTCCATTTGGTTTTGCCGTTATTCCCATATTCTCGAGCAGGTAAATCGCATCGCGCAGGCCCATACCGGTTAAATCGGGCATTTGGCTATTGTTGAATGTTTCAGGTGAAGCTGCGATGGTATTTCCGGTATTTCGAAATTTGCTCCAGCCCGAAGCGGGAACTTTCACAGCGGCTCCTGTTTCGCGGGCAATTAAATCCATATCGCTGCTATACCCTTTGCTAATATTGGGTTGCGACGATACGACAGCAAATTGGTTAACGGCACCCGAATGCATGTCTTTGCTACGCGCATACAACCTGTCGGAGATGTCTTTGAACACCGGAGCTGCCACTACACTGCCGTAAAATGCTTCTCCACCAGGGTTTTCAATCACAACGATGCAAGAGTATTTTGGGTTTTCGTAGGGGAAGAAACCGGCAAAAGAAGCGCGGTACCGAATGACTTCTTCGCCTTTGATTTTTAGCTTTTTCTTAACAGTTCCGGTTTTTCCTGCAATCTGGTAGAATGGGTTTTTGATTTTTTCAGCGGTACCATGGTTTACAACATCTCTCATCAAGGCATGCACTTTTTTAGCAGATGCCTCAGAACAAATTGGTTTAGTCGAAACCTGTGGATCGAAGCGCTTAATGGTTTGCCCGTTGTGTTTTATTTCTGATACCAGCTGTGGCCGTACCCAATATCCGTTGTTGGCAACGGCATTGTAAAACGCCAGAACCTGTATTGGTGGAATGAGAATTTCGTACCCCATCGCCAAACTTGGCAACGAGAGGTCAGACCATTTCACATGCCCCGGGAAATAGATGGTAGGGGCAAGTTCTTCCATTAAGTCGATGCCCGATTTTGCATCCAGTTTAAAGGCCCGTAGCCGGTTTATAAATGCACTCTGATTCTTACGGTATCCTCGCAGAACAGCTTTTATAATTCCAACGTTCGACGATTCGGTGAAGGCCTTTGCAAGTGAAATAACGCCATAACCACCTTTTTTAGAATCAAAAATCTCTTTGCCACTTAAACGAATTACACCTCCTTGGGTGTCGAACATGTCTGATGTGTCGGCCAAACCATCTTCGAGCAATGCCAATACAGATGCTAGTTTAAATGTCGAACCCGGATCCCATTTCGCCTCTACAGCAAGATTGTTCGACTCGGTATATCGACTTGAATCATTTCCAAGGCGACTTAGATTACTAATTGCCTTCACGTGGCCGGTTTTAACTTCCATTACCACTACGCATCCAGATTCTGCTTTATTGGTAATTAAAGCACGTCTCAGTGCTGCTTCTGCCGCATCTTGTAGTTGAACATCTAGTGTGGTTACTATATCGTTCCCTTCTTTCGGTTCAACCTCGTTTTCGTTGTTTACATCGCGCCAAACTCCGCCCGACATTTTCTGCTTCAATCGTTTTCCGTTGACGCCCGCCAAGTACGTATTGTAAAATGCTTCTAATCCTGTTGAATGGTTGTCTTCGTAAGTATTGCCGAGTGTTTTGTACGCGAGACTTTTAAACGGCATCACGCGACGCTCGGTTTGCTCGAGCACCATGCCGGCTTTTGCCCGTTCGCGAAGAATAGGGAGTTTTCGCATTTCAGACAGTTGCTTGTAATTCAGGTCGCGGGCAACAAGTGCCGATGTTGATTTCAAGCGGTACCCATTGTTTAATTCGCGCCTTACCTTTTGGGCATCAAACTCTGGAATGATGCTTTCAAGTCCTTTAATTAGTTTGCCAACGCTGTCTTCATAAATTTTTTGCAGACGCTCCACTTCGAAGTCGAGCCGCACCGTATAAATCGGCAATGACGTTGCCAACAAACTGCCATCTTCGGCATAAATATTTCCACGGGGCGCTTCAACAACATGATGTTTTAGCACCTCTTTTTTCTTTAGTTTCAGCCATTGGTCGCGCTGAACTACACCGATGGTAAATGCCCGCGCCACTATGGCAATGCCTAACAGAACCGCACCGAAGTAAACGATTCTGAGCCGAAGCAATATGTCGCGGTTGTTCTGCATTAGTCTTGGTTGGGCTTGATTATATCTTGTTTACTCAGGTATAAGGTGCGCGGTGGCTCTTTGGCTTCGTAGATGTTGTGTTTTTCCAATTTTACGGCAACCTGACTGGGATTAGAATTGTAAACCAGTTCAGATTTCAAGGTGATGTATTCGCTACGCAGGTCTTTCAATTCTTTTGTAATGCG
>CANMGM010000067.1 GCA_947497195.1 Bacteroidota bacterium | reverse complement strand
GTCCGAAGATTTTGGAACACATGGTGGATGTGGTTCTTCAATTTGAAGGCGACCGCAACCATCTGTACCGCATTGTGCGTTCGGTTAAAAACCGATTTGGCTCTACAGCAGAACTTGGTATCTATGAAATGGTTGGTGAGGGTTTGCGCGAGGTGAACAATCCTTCACAGGTGTTGCTTTCGCATATGGAAGAGCCATTTTCGGGCATTGCCATATCGGCTACGATGGAAGGCGCCCGCCCAATGCTTATCGAGTCGCAGGCGCTAGTTAGTACCGCTGTTTACGGAACACCGCAGCGTTCGGGCACTGGCTTCGATTTACGCAGGTTGAACATGCTACTTGCCGTTATTGAAAAGCGTTGCGGATTTAAACTCGGACAGAAAGATGTTTTCCTAAACATCACCGGAGGCATTCGTACCGAAGATCCTGCCGTAGATTTGGGCATTATTTGCGCAATTCTGTCCTCCGATCTCGACTTGCCGATTCCTTCCAAAACATGCTTTGCCGCTGAAGTTGGTCTGAGTGGAGAAATCAGACCGGTTAGCCGCATCGAACAACGCATTTCGGAAGCTTCGAAAATGGGTTTCAACCAGATTATTGTTTCTGATTACAATTTAAAAGGCATCCAAACAGGCAAATTTGGGATTCGCGTGATTCCGGTAAAGAAAATTGAGGAGGCCTTCAGGGCTGTTTTTGGAAGCTGATTTTCATTTCATTACAACTCCTGATCCAGCAAATAAATCAGTGCTGCCATTGCAGCAGCACCCAATTCCAGTTCACGCTTGTTAACGTGTTCAAACGTGTCGTTGGCAGCATGATGGTGATCGAAATACCGTTGAGAATCGGGCACTAAACCAATACACAAGGTTCCTTGCTTTTTAAGCGGGCCAATATCGACACCACCGCCCCCACGCTTAAAATCATGTAAACCATAAGGCTCCAACAAAGTGCGGAAACGGGAAATTTTTCGAATCATGATAGAATCTTCGCTATCGATAGCGAAGCCTCTTGGACTAAATCCACCTCTGTCTGATTCAATAGCAAACAGATGTTTCTCATTTAATGAATCGGCCCATTCGGCATATTTTTTTGCTCCGCGCGCTCCATTTTCTTCATTCATGAACATTACGGCCCGAAGCGTGTGGCGCGGTTTATAGCCAATATTTTTCAAAATTCTTAGGGCTTCAATACTTTGCATGCAACCGGCACCATCATCATGTGCTCCCTCGCCATTATCCCAGGCATCAAGATGCCCTCCACAAATAACAAACTCATTTGGAAATTGAGTTCCTATTAACTCTCCGACAACATTGTGCGAAATGGTATCAGGCATGGTAACGCAATTTGCACGTAAACTAACTTCTATGCTACCTCCCTCAGCTAATTTATTCGTTAACCAAGTTGCATCATCGGTGCTCAATGCCAATGCAGGGATTTTAGGATAATCCGAATCATAGCTCATACTTCCGGTATGAGGAAATTCATCTTCCCGAAGATTCATGCTACGAACCAATGTGGCAACAGCACCATACTTAGCTGCTTTTGAAGGCCCGGCCCAACGCTGATCGACACAGCCACCATAAGCTTCAAAGGTGTGTATATGCCTTGGCTCCATTGGACGATTGAAAAACACGATTTTGTTTTCAATCGCCTTTCTGCCCAATGAATCGAGCTTCTCCAAACTGTTTACTGCAATCACTTCGCCCGTTACATTACCTCCAACGCTGCCACCCAAAGCACACACGCGCAAATCTTTTTTCACCTTCCCAATTTGGGCATTCGCGGAACATACATCGCCACGTTTCCAGTTTGGAACCATCATTTGCTGAAGAAAAACCCGATCAAACTTTTCGTCTTCAAAAATTGATCGTGTAAATTCAACAGCCATGGCAGCCCCAACTGATCCGGACAATCTTGGCGGAATGCTCTTGCATAATGTTCCTAAATCATCATAGCACCGACTTTTCGTAAGTGCTTCCTCAAATATTTTACGAATCACAAGAGAATCTGAGTTGCCTTGAGCAGAGACCTCTACGTGAAAAAAGAAAACAAATCCTGCAATAAATCTTATGAGTAATTGCATATAAGCCATAAAGGCTATTCAAACGAAAGATTTATTTCGCCCGATTGATCCATTTTTTGGAGTGCGCTTCCCGCAACTTTGGACAAGGCGGCACGACGCAACTCTGAAAGACGTTCTAATTCGTTCCGCTCATCATGGCCTAAATATGAAGTGTCCTCGGCCAAAGAAACAGAACCCGAAAAATCAGTATCTGTTTCATTCTCAAATTGCTCAAGAATTGCAGAAAGCCTCTTTAACTTAAGTTCCTGATCCGTATGCAGCATAATTCTAATCCATTTATTTGAACGAATTTACTATTTATCTCCATGTACGAGTCGATAGCCAGTGTAATTTATTAACACAAGGCTAAACAAATAGCAATTCTGCCAATTCATCAAAGGAAAAATTCTGAGAATCCTTGTTACTCAAGACTTCGGTACGAATACTAAGATACAAAGGTTTGGCATCAGAGTACTGCACGGTTAATTCAATAACTCCATACAAACCTGTTGTGGCATTTTCATAAGGAGAAATATCAGATCGTGGATGGAGGATGTGCCTTTCAATGCGCGAAATTCGACTCTGGTGTACTAACTGCTGAAAATCGCTTAGATAAAGTTTATACCCCAAACGCATCAAACGCTCTCGAAAATAATCGCTCAAAAACGAAAATGTCAACTTCCCCAAAAAATCCAATTGATGAATAAGCACCTGATCACCATTTTTCAAGGGGAAATAATGCAGCGGCAAATCACCATGAACCCCCGCTTTGTTTAATGTAAAGGCTGTGTATATGCTTTTTAGTAGTTCAACATGTTGATTCTGAGAAATCCATTTGCGATAGCTACGCTTGTAGGCATAGGAACGAACCAACATACCCGATTCAGAATCGGTTGTTTGCTTACTGTTACGATTTAAACTGGCAAACAAAGCACGAAAATCCAGCGCAGTGAACTTCATCTACTTCAATTTCAGTTTCGTTGCAATTGCCGCCGGAATAGCATTTTTATGCACCATAATACAGGTGGTTTTATAGCGGATGTATTGCGCTGAACAGTATAAATAGCCACCACACTCATTGTTTTCGGCGCCCCACGAATTCTTCACGATATAGAATTTCTGCCCGTTCTGGTCTTTTACCAATCCGGTGATGTGCATGCCATGATCGTCTTGTGTACTCAGATTATCGAATGCTTTCTGTCGAAGTTCTTGCGTTACATTGCGTTGAGGAATTATTTGCGTAAAAAGTATTTCTTTTTCCTCTTTGGTCATTGCCTCCATTTCCTTTTCAGGCACAATGGCCAGTCCGTTTTTGTGCGAAAAATAAGGTTCGCTCACATCTGAAGCCCATGCGATGGAATAATTATTCGCAATGGCGTTTTCCATTATTTGCTCCATCTCGTCGAGCGGCACGTTGTAAACATTGTTCCAGGCCCAGTTGTCTGGAACTTCGAGCACAAACTGTTCGTAAAATGGATGGTGTGTAAACGATGAAATTTCAACGTAATCGTTCGGATTTATACCTAGCTGGTTTCGAAACTCAATTGGGCTGATCCCCTTTCCATTGTAGTCAACTTTATCGGGTAGCTTACCAAGATAAGCATCTAAAACACCTTCAAATGCAGGCTTCCAGGCCTGACTTAGTTTCCCTTCCGGAAGTTTCACCAGCGTATTCATCATTCCTACCAATACTTCCTCGAGTTCCGAATGGTTATGTTTCGACTGGCCGTAAACAAATCCGCTGTAGGCCGCATCGGTCATCAGGCCGTAGTCTTTAATTACGTTCATCACATCGTGAAATGCGCCACCCTGCCCGAAATTGGTCTTGCCCATCATGCGCACAAAACGTTCTGCTTTTAAGGTGTAGGCTCTGCGGGCAATGTACATCTCAGACAGATTCATTTTCCCTTTTCCCATCCTTTCCAGTTCCGATTCGAGAAACGATAATGTGGAAAAACTCCAGCATGTACTGGTACTTCCCTGATTTTTCACATCGGTATTGCCGATTTCCTTAATCGTGGTGAACTGATATGCAGATTCTTTTTTATTGGTTTTGGTTTGCGCCTGAACTGTTGTAAAAATACTACCGGCAAGGGCAAGCGAGATGAATAGCTTTTTCATGTGTTATGGTTTGTGTGCTTATTTGTTGTTAAACTGACTCATCGTTAATGTTGGACCAATGGTAGCAAAACTCTTGATGAATTCGCAACATTGGTTTAGGCGTTCCGGAAGCGCTTTATCTTCATCGGCGTTCCATTTATTGAGCACATAATTTACCTGATGGCCTTTGGCAAATTCGCTGCCTATGCCGAAACGCAAACGGGCGTAATTGGTTGTTCCGAGGCATTCTTGAATGCTTTTTAGTCCGTTGTGACCGCCGTCACTACCCTTGCTGCGCATACGCAGGGTCCCAAAAGGCAAGGCAAGATCGTCGGTAATGACCAATACATTCTCAAGCGGAACTTTCTCGGCCTGCATCCAGTATTGAATGGCCTTCCCACTGAGATTCATGTAGGTATTGGGTTTCAGAAGGATGATGTTTCGTCCCTTTAGCTTAAAATTGCTCATCGAGCCGTAACGAACCGATTCAAACACAGCCTGGTTCGCATGCGCCAATGCATCGAGAACGGAGAAGCCTATATTGTGTCGGGTGTGTTCGTATTCTGCTCCAGGATTTCCCAATCCGCAAATCAGGTATTTCATTCCTGCAAGATAATTGAGTTAATGTCAATAAAAAAGCCGGGAAACAAAATGCTCCCGGCTTTCAGTAAGTTATAGGTTATTACTTCTTCGCGTCTTCTGCAGCCTGACGTGAAGCACGTGTAGCGGAAACCGATACCACGGCAACGTTTGGTGCATCGAGGAATGCGATTTCAGGATTTTGCGCCTGAAGGTGCTCAACTTTCACCGATTGACCGATTTCGAGGTGCGAAATGTCGATGTTGATTTTGTCGGGAAGATTGTTTAGTAAAGAGCGCACTTTCATTTTACGCAGTTTCACGAGTAATTTACCCCCTTCGCGAACCCCCGGCGCTATTCCGTGTACTGCAACAGGAATGGCAATTACAACAGGTTTTGATGCATCAACATGTAAAAAGTCGACATGCATAAGGCGATCGTTGATGGCGTGGTACTGCACATCCTGGAGAATTGCGTTGTACTTTTTACCTGCAATTTCAAGCTCAACGGTATGCGCGTCGGGCGTAAAAATTAAAGGTTTGAATGCCTTTTCGTCGGCCGAAAAGTGGATTTGCTCAGCACCTCCGTAAAGCACGCAAGGCACGAGACCTTTGATGCGGAGAGCTTTTGCATCTTTTTTCCCTACGTTCTCACGTGGAGAACCGCTCATAAAGATTGATTTCATGGTTTATTTGGATTTGGTTAAATTCAACAGATAAAAGTGGAACTGATGCTTTCGTAGTTGTGCACGCGGCTTACTACATCAGCAAATAAATCGGCAACCGAGATTACCTTAATTTTGGGTGATTCGTGTTTCAATGGGATGGTATCGGTTACCACCAATTCGGTGATGGCCGAGTTTTCAATCTTCTCGTAAGCTGCACCCGATAAAACAGGATGTGTGCAGAATGCGCGAACGGAGCGAGCACCGCGATCCATCATCATATCGGCAGCCATGGTAATGGTACCTGCTGTATCGATAATGTCGTCGATTAAAACGATGTCTTTATCTTTCACATCTCCGATAAGCGCCATACGAGCCACTTGATTGTGGATTTTACGTTCCTTGTAGCAGATGGCCATATTCACGCCCAGGTATTTTGCATACGAATTTGCCCTTTTAGAGCCACCCATATCGGGTGCTGCTACAGTTAAATCAGCCAAATTTAAGCTTTGAATGTATGGGATAAAGATGGACGACGAATACAGGTGGTCGACTGGAACATTGAAAAAGCCTTGAATCTGGTCGGCATGCAGATCCATGGTCATAATGCGTGTGGCACCTGCCGTTGCCAGTAAATCGGCTACGAGTTTTGCTCCGATGGCTACGCGAGGCTGATCTTTTCGATCTTGTCGGGCAAAGCCCATGTATGGAATAACGGCAATAATCTGACGTGCGGATGCCCGTTTTGCTGCATCAATCATGAGCAAAAGCTCAAATAGGTTTTCGGCAGGAGGGAAAGTGCTTTGGATAATGAACAAATCGCTACCGCGAACACTTTCTTCGAATGCAGTCTGAAATTCACCGTCGCTAAAACGGATAAAGCTTATTTTGCCGAGTTCCTTGCCGTAACCGGCAGCAATTTTTTCAGCTAAATAGCGAGAAGCAGAGCCTGAAAATATTTTTACCGGATTGTCCATAGTGCTTTTGAAAACCGAGCGCGAAGGTAATAAATTTTGGAGTTCAAAAGCAGGTTGTGCAGAATTTGAATCGTTGATGAAATTTAAATTGGACATATCCGGAATTTAATTCCTAATTTGTCCAATTATATTTTATTCTTGCATTATGATACAGCGCATTGCAAAAAAACGTTTGATCAAGTTAGCTAAAACATTTCGCAGTATTGCCGTGGTGGGGCCTCGACAAAGTGGAAAGACGACGCTTTGCAGAACTACTTTCCCAGCGAAGCCTTATGTTTCGCTCGAGAATCCCGATATATTTGAATATGCTACAAACGACCCGCGAGGGTTTTTAGCACAATTTCCGGATGGGGCAATTCTGGATGAAATTCAGCGGGCGCCACATTTGTTTTCCTATCTGCAGCAGATTCTGGACGAAACAAAAAAGCGTGGTTTGTTTATCCTAACGGGCTCAAATAATTTTTTGCTTCAAGAAAACATTACACAAACATTGGCTGGTCGCATAGCGTATCTGCAGCTTTTACCCTTTTCGCTTCATGAGTTGCGGGCGGGTAAAAAATTGAAAGCCGATTGCAAATGGCATATCCTCAAAGGTGCTTACCCTGAAGTTTTAACCAAAAAATTGAGTCATGAGGACTGGTATGCAGGCTATATTAGCACCTATGTTGAGCGCGATGTGCGGCAAGTAAAAAACATTGGCAACTTAGCGCAGTTCTCCAAGTTATTGAGGCTTTGCGCCGGGCGTACCGGACAAATCCTTAACCTAACATCGCTTTCGAACGACTGCGGAATTGACCAAAAAACGGTTGCATCGTGGATTAGTATTTTGCAGAGCAGCTATATCGTTTACTTACTCCGACCCTATTACGGCAACTTCAACAAGCGTGTGATAAAATCGCCAAAACTGTATTTTTACGATACCGGTGTAGCCTGTTCCCTTTTGGGCATAAAAAGTACAGAACAACTCGCTACGCATAATGCCAAGGGTGCGCTTTTCGAAAATTTGATGATTATGGAATTACTGAAGGCGCGTCTTAACGAAGGCGCTGAGGACAATCTATATTTCTGGCGCGACAAAACAGGCAACGAAATTGACCTACTTGCCGACGATGCCGGACGTTTGCAGATCTATGAAATGAAATCCGCTGAAACCATCTCAAGCGACTTTTTCGTGGGCCTCGATTATTTCACCAAACTCCATTCCGACGTTCAAGAGCGTTTGCTAGTTTACGGTGGGAAGCAGATGCAAACCCGAAGCAATGGTATACGAGTTACACCTTGGAATGAACTTTAAATCTACGACATAATTTGGACATATTAGGAATTGAATTCCGGATGTGTCCAAAATAAAATCTGTAAATATTTATTAATCAAAGCACCCAAATTTTGATTGAAAACAATTTCTAATAAACAAAAAAGCCGACACGAAAATTTCATGTCGGCTTTTCATTGGTGGAGAATACCGGATTCGAACCGGTCACCTCTTGCCTGCCAGGCAAGCGCTCTAGCCAAATGAGCTAATCCCCCAAATTAGGCTGCAAAAGTAGCAAAAAAATGAAACGACAAAAAATTAGTTCGCCCATGCTATCCCGAAATTAATGCAAACAAAAAACGCCGGACAATCTTCATCATCCGGCGTTTTATATCGTTTACGATTTTATTATTCTACAATCAACTTCACCATTTTGGTTTCGGTCTTTGAAGCATGGCGGAGCATGTAAACTCCTGCATCCAAATCGGCCACCGAAACGTGTGCATTGCCCTGAATTTGTAGTTGTTTAACCAAGCGTCCTGAGGCATCCATAACAGAAAGCACTCCCGGATTGCCATCCTGGATCATTACCGTTTCAGAGGCAGGATTTGGATAAATGGAGAGGTTATTCTCTATTTGGCTTGAAACTAAACTAGGTTCGTCAACTGTCACATTCAAAGGAACTAAATCACTATTGCATACAACAAGTTCGCTTTCAACCTCCCAGTTGTAAAAATAGAAATAATATAAATCGCCAGCAGATGAATTGGTGATGCTCAATAAGTTACCTGCGCTGAAAGGGTATTCGTACGGCGTACCATTATTGCCTGCAAAATTACGTTTAAGTCGAGGAGATGGAAAACCTAACGAGGTCTGATTTGTAGCCCCATTCGTACCAAGTATATAATCGGTGCCTGGTGTCAATGAAAAGTTTAGGTTTAGAACCTGTTCTCCTACAACCAAGTTAAAGGTTGCCGACTGAAGCACAGTACCAGAAGCATCTCTCAATTCGATGGTGCGATCGCCAGGTTCGTCGGTATCTACTTTTACAGATTTTAGCGTACAATTCTCGAACACGTCGAAAATTAGCGATGCATTCGTATTGTTAGACCCGCTGTAAACGCTGGTTCCGGTATGGGCAAACAAACCGCCATTGAAATCAACACCTCCGTTAATCAGCGCGGTCGAAACATAAAATGTTGTATTCTCATTAATGAAAGGCGATTCGATATCGTTTCCGGTTCCAATTAGCGCTGTTCCGGCAGCATCGAGATACCAAGTTAAGTTCTCGCCTATTGCACTCAATACCAAAGTGCCTGGAACGGGAATAGCGGCATCCTCAACTACAGGTAAAAATGGCGAAAGTACATTAACCGAAACTGGCTCAGAAGTAAATTCAGCGCATGCTCCTTGAATGGTCAAGCTGTAACTTCCGGATTCTGTAACGTTAATCGTTTGTCCATTTGCTCCATTGCTCCACTGGTAGCTGTTTAAGCCAGCAGGACCACTAATCTCAACTGAACCACCATTGCAGAACTCCGTTTGGCCGAGAGCTTCAATCGTTGGCGTTTCATCGGGTGATTCAATAATAGTAATTGTGCGGGAAACAACTGAACACAGATTTCCGGGCTCAGAAATTAATACATTGTATTCGCCGGTTGTAGTAACAGTAAGAGATTGACCTGTAGAATTATCAGACCATAAATATTCATACCCTGCAGGTGCGGTAAGAACTACCTGCGAACCTGGACAAATTACTTCCGGACCTTCGGATGTTACAACAGATGAAGGCGAAATACACGTATTTTCAATAACCGTTAAGAATTGATCAACTGCCGGATTTGGATATGCCTGATGAATGCCTGAAGGAAAATCAACCACCAATGAATCGATGCTTGTAAATTCTCCTAAACCAAAGTGCAGTTTAGAGGTATTAACAGTCCCATACGATTCACCTGCACGTACTTCACGGAGCTGAACACCCCAAGGTCCATAGATACGAGCCCGCGCACCAATTGCGGTTGTGTTGCTAATCGTACCACGCAATTCAACGGTTAAGAAGTGATTGCCATTGCTTGTTTTGTTTAACCAGATGACATCATCAACATTTGTAGGCGTTGTATAAATCTGGTTGTACGCAGTGTACAAATCGATTTTTCCATCATGATTCAAATCTCCGAATGCAAATGTTCCAATATCGTTGCCATCAAATAAGCCGGTAACTTCCGAAAAAGTACTATTACCATTGTTGTGGAAAATTCGGTGCGTTGATCCGGTAATTAGGATATCAACAAACCCATCGTTATCCAAATCCTCAAATCCTGATTGAATCGGAGTAATATTGGAAATATCAAATCCTGTT
>CANMGM010000066.1 GCA_947497195.1 Bacteroidota bacterium | reverse complement strand
CCCTTGGTTCCGCTAGGCGACAGGGATTTATTTCCGGAGTATGACGCTTTTCTGAATCTGGGTGGATTTGCAAATGCAACTCTGCGCGATTCAAACAATGCGATAAGAGCCTTTGATGTTTGTGCCGCAAACATCGTATTAAACAGGTATGCAGCATTATTAGGAAAACAATATGATGAACATGGCGAAGAAGCGCGAAAAGGAAACGTTAATTTCGAACTACTGCATAGTCTGAACGAGATTACAGAAAACAATGGCGAAAGTCGCTTAAACAGTCTTGGTGTTGAATGGCTTGAAGCATATGTTATTCCTCGCATCGAGCAATTTAGAACCAATAGGACTCGTGAGCCTAATCGCGAAAGCGAAGACACCAGAACCATACTTGCCACCTTCACAGAGCACATAGCCGTTCAATGCGGCAAGCAGTTCAGAAAGGGCAATGTATTGGTGAGTGGAGGTGGTACCCATAACACGTATTTACTAGAACGTATTCAACAAAATTGCCTGGCAACATTGGAAAAAGCCGACAAAAAACTTGTCGATTTCAAAGAGGCGCTCATCTTTGCTTATCTAGCCTATTGCCGCGTTCACTTAAAAGAAAATACACTAATCGAAGTAACCGGAGCGAGCAAACCTTCGATTAGCGGTGCCTTATACAAAGCATAAAAAAAGCCCGCAGGGAAATTCTGCAGGCAAATCATCGTGTAATAAATCTACTTAATCAGAACTGATCATCGTAAAAAACCTCATCATCATCGTCATCATCGAAGGCCGGATCTGATAAATCTTCTTCTAGGTCGAATTTATCGTCGTCGTCATCATCGCCGTCATCGCCATCATCGCCATCATCGTCGCCATCGTCGAAGTCATCATCATCAAAATCATCATCATCATCATCATCGTCAAAATCTTCGTCATCAATGTTCTCACCATCTCCTGCAAGGAAAAGTGACCATGAACGAAGTTTCTCATCGCCAATTGGACCGTTGAAGCCATTTAGTTCATCGATGCCGCTACCAACAAGGGCTGAACTGATTTCCATTTTCTGTCTTATTAAGTGTTTGTTTTTCCTGCATAAAAATACCAAAAATCTGAAAAGCAAAGTATGTTCATTAAAATCATATTATTAAACTCATTATGATTAAGTTAAAATTAAAATGCGCGATAAATCAATCAATTCGACACAACAATGAGCGCCCATAACGTGTAAATCTGAACTGAAATAAAGTGATATGCACAATTCATCAGCATATACTACGTTTATGAGATGTTAATAAAAGCGTGGATAAACACACCCAACGAAACAAGCAAAGCCGCGTCCAAACCTCCGTAATTTGAATCTGCAATAATACCTCACAGTTATTTGTAGTAAACCATGATAACCATACTTCTTCAAGCTATCGTAGGAGCAGATTCTCTGTCGACCCCAGTTACAGATGCCGCCACTGAAACAGCTAAACAGGTCGACACATTGAACCTCTGGCAATTGGTACAACAAGGCGGTGTTCTGATGATTCCCATCGGCATTTTATCGCTTATTACCATCTTTCTCTTTGTAGAACGCTTTATTGTACTGCAACGTGCCGGAAAAAGTCCCGATAATCTGTTGAACAATGTTCGCGACCAGATTCAGGGTGGAAACATAAATTCGGCCTTGATGCTTTGCAAAAGCAACAATACGCCTGATGCGCGTATGCTCGAGAAAGGCATATCGAGAATTGGATTGAAAGTGGAAGAGATCGAAAAAGCAATGGAGGGTGTGGGTAAAAAAGAGCTCAGTCGTATCGAGAAGAATGTTGGAATTCTTGCGGTGATTGCCGGTATTGGGCCTATGTTCGGCTTTGTTGGAACCATTACAGGGGTAATCAAGATTTTTTACAACATTTCCTTGCAGGATAATATTTCAATTGGTGCCATTTCGGGTGGTTTGTATGAAAAAATGATTACTTCAGCCGCTGGTCTGATTGTCGGAATTCTTTCGTTTGTCTTATTTCATTATCTGAATTATCAGGTCGATCGTATCGCCAAGCGCATGGAAGCTACCGGGCTGGATTTCATTGATATGCTTCACGAACCTTCGAAATAATGAACATAAGGCATTCACGAATTCGACATGGTGCAGAGGTGAGTTCTCACTCACTGAACGATATCATGTTTTTCTTACTCTTGTTTTTTCTCATCGTTTCAACAATGGTGAGCCCAAGCGTTGTGAAACTAAACCTCCCCAGTGCTAAAAAAACACAAACTGTTGATAAGCAGCCTATAAATCTAGAGATATCGGAAGATATGCGCTATTTCCTCGCCGGGAAAGAAGTATCGTTTGAAAATCTGGAGGCCTCTATTGCAGCTGAAATAAGCGGTAAAAAGGAACCTACCATTGTGCTTCGCCTCGATAAAACATTGACTGTTCAACAGCTTGTTGATGTTCTGGAAATTGGCAATCGTTTAAAAGTTAAAATGATTTTAGCTACACGACCTCCAAACGGATAAGCTATGGAACTAAGCAGAAAATCGGATCGCTGGTACGCCTTGATGGCAAGTATATTGTTTCACGGACTGCTTCTACTGCTGTTTCTGTTGTATAAAATCATCACGCCAATTCCGCCTTTTGAACTAGAACCGGGTGGCGGTGGTGGTTTGGGTGTGGAATTGAATTTTGGCGATTCACCCGATGGAATGGGCATGAGCAATCCTGAATTGCTTACATCGAACAGCAAACCTGCCCCCCCATCTCCTGCCGATGATGCTGTAATGACCGATGAAAACAGCGATGACAATGTATTGCCCAATGTTGAAAAAGTAAAACCGAAAAAACAAAAAGTGAAGGAGTTGCCACGACCACAGGATGGACCGCGCATTACCCAAAGCACAGATAAACCTCAAGAAGTAGCCGATAGCCGAGCATTGTACTCAGGCAAAAAAGGAGGGAATGAAGGGAAAACAGGAAAGGCCGGAAATCAAGGTTCAAAAGAGGGCGATGATCCCTTTTCAGACTTGTACAAAGGCAAAGGCGGTAAAGATGGCAAAGGCAATGGAAGTGGAACCGGTGGCGGCGATGGAGCTGGCAACGGTCCCGGCAAAGGATCGGGAACTGGCCCCGGAATTTCGGCCAATCTTTTAAACAGAAAAGCAGTAAGTCTTCCCAAACCATCCTACAATTCAGAAAAATCGGGCAGGGTGGTCGTTGATATCACTGTCGATGACCAAGGAAATGTAATTAAAGCCGTGGCCGGAGGAAGAGGTACAACCGTTCAGGATTCTGAGTTATTTCGGCAGGCTGAGGCAGCAGCACGAAAAGCAAAGTTCAACCCCGATAACTCTGCTCCCGAGAAGCAGATCGGTACCATTACCTACAATTTCATACGGCGTTAGGGTATGCGCTACGCTGAAGCGCTAAATTTCCTTTATTCTAAACTGCCCATGTTTACACGGGTGGGAGCGCCTGCATACAAAAGCGGACTGGGTAATATTGTAGCCTTGTGCGCCGCGCTTGGCAATCCAGAAAAAAAAATGCGCAGCATTCATGTTGCAGGAACCAATGGTAAAGGATCTACATCACACATTCTGGCCTCTATTTTACAAGAGGCCGGATATAAAACCGGATTGTTTACATCGCCACATTTAAAAGATTTCAGAGAGCGGATCCGAATAAACGGAAGTATGATTCCTGCCCGTCGTATAGCGCGTTTCGTTGAACAAAACCAGACACTGCTAAACGAGATCGAACCATCTTTTTTCGAAATGAATGTGGCGCTTGCTTTTTCTTACTTTGAACATGAGAATGTTGATGTAGCCGTAATAGAAACCGGACTGGGCGGACGCTTAGATTCGACCAACCTTATACAACCCGATTTAAGTATCATTACCAATATCAGTTTGGATCACGCAGATCTGCTCGGCAATACGTTAGAGTTGATTGCGGGCGAAAAAGCCGGTATTATAAAGCACAATGTTCCTGTTATCATAAGCGAAAATCAAGTTGATATCCAATCGGTATTCGAAAACAAGGCCTCCGAAACCGGAAGCCGCATTCGATTTGCAAGTAATGAAATACAATGGCATACGATAGAATGGACGAACGATAACCCACCATATCTTCATCTGGAGGGCAACTTCAACGGCAAAAAATGGAGTGTTCATTCACCTCTCAGCGGAGCCTATCAATCAAAAAATATTGCGGGTGTATTGCTTGCAACAGATGAACTGCAAAAACGTGGTTATTCACTTACGGATCAAAATATTCTGGAGGGAATAAAAAAAGTTACCCTCAATACGGGCCTTAAAGGCCGGTGGGAAAAGCTATCGGATTCACCTACTATTTATTGCGATACAGGCCATAACGAAGCCGGGGTTGCCGAAGTCCTACAAATGATTTCACGAATTTCATTCGACAGGTTGCATCTTGTATGGGGAATGGTTGGCGATAAGGATGTGGAGAAAATTCTCGAGATGCTTCCTAAAGATGCGCATTTTTATTTCTGCAAGGCAAAAATTCCCCGCGCAATGGATGTAAATCAGCTTCAAAAGCTTGCGGCAACCAAATCGCTGAACGGTATAGCATTTACTTCGGTTAAACGTGCATTGGCAAATGCCCGAAAAAATGCAGGCCCAAATGATTTAATTGTTGTTGGAGGCAGCACCTTCGTTGTTGCCGAGGTATAATTCCAAATTTGAAGGTCTCATCAAAATAAAATTATTTGTTGGCTGTTAAGCCAAATTACTATATTTGCGGCCGTTTTATGGTGGTTATAGCTCAGTCGGTTAGAGCGCTAGTTTGTGGCACTAGAGGCCGTGGGTTCGAGCCCCATTAGCCACCCAAATCAAAGGCAGGTATCCTGCCTTTTTTCATTTCATGGCTCTTATAATGAGGGATTTTGGATATTTTTTGCAATTTATTTTGCGGCATATCAAAAACCTGCTATTTTTGCCATCCGCTTTTCGAAGCTATGGTTGGTGCCTTAGCTCAGTTGGTAGAGCAAAGGACTGAAAATCCTTGTGTCCCTGGTTCGATTCCTGGAGGCACCACTAAACCTCTCAATTTCACTATGAATTGAGAGGTTTTTTTATTTCGTTCAGAGCCTGTATCCTGTAACAAAACGCTCTATGCCGCTTAAATCGCGAAGTATAGCAACATTGCTAAATCTTGCCTCCTTCATTTTAGATGCAACCATCGCCGCACCTTTGTAATGGCACTCGAAAGCGAGCATACCGCCCGCACGCAGATATTGAGAGCCTATCTCAATTATTCGCCTGTAAAACAGAATTGAATCCGCATTGGGAACGAATAAGGCTTCTTCGGGTTCAAAATCTGTAACACGGCTGCTCATTTCATTCCGCTCAGATTGCGGTATGTATGGAGGATTAGATACCATCAGGTCGAACAATCCTGCAAACTGCTGTTTTTCAAAAATATCCGTTTGCAAAAAAGATACATCTAAACTTAATTCTCGCGCATTCTCAATCGCCTTCGAAATAGCGCGTTCAGAAATATCAACCCCCAACACAGTTGCATTACTATATAAACTTTTTAAGGCCAAAGCGATACAACCGCTTCCACTGCATAGATCCACGATTGAAGCATGGTCAAACCCATTTAAAAACGGTATAACCGTATGCACCAGTTCTTCTGTTTCGGGGCGCGGAATCAGAACCGATGAATTCACGCCAATCCGAAGATCCATAAACCATGTATATCCCATAATGTACTGAACCGGTACACCATTTACCAGTTGCTTCACAAATTGGGAATAGGCCAGCAGTTCGCTCTCACTTACCCTTCGTTCGGGATTCAAATGAATTTCCATATGCGAAAACCCGTTGACGTGCTGAACGGCCATTCTAAACAAAATAATTCGTTCAGAAGGCTCATACAAGGATGAAAGTTCAGATTCAAAATACTGCTTGATTTGCCTAAGTGAATTCCCTCCGATTCGCATGCTGCAAAATTGCGAAGTATCATTTGAATACCTAATTTTCGGACGTGGAAAATTACATGCGGCGGGCAATTGAACTATCTGCAAACGGACTTGGTTATGTTGCACCCAATCCGCTGGTGGGATGCGTTATTGTGCATACAGATCGGATTTTGGCGGAGGGCTGGCACCAAAAACTCGGAGGACCACATGCTGAAGTTAACGCCATTTTATCGTGCAAAGATGCAGCACTTCTTAAAGAAGCTACACTCTATGTTACACTTGAGCCCTGCGCTCATTTCGGTAAAACCCCGCCCTGCAGCTCGTTCATTGTGAGGCATGAAATACCCCGCGTGGTAATCGCCACCGTTGATCCCTTCGCCGAAGTTAGCGGAAGAGGAATTGCAGAATTGCGTGAGGCCGGAATCGAAGTAACTGTAGGCATATTGAGAGAGGAAGCCATACACATGAACCGGAGGTTTTTGACCAATCAGCTCAGGAAGCGACCATATATTATTCTAAAATGGGCCGAAAGTGCTGATGGGTATATGGACATTGAACGCACGGGCGAGAAGGGCTCTTACCGTATTTCGGGCGATGATGCCCGACGCTTAACGCACCGCTGGCGTAGCGAGGAATCGGCTATTTTGGTAGGTGCTAATACGATAATTAACGACAATCCGCTACTCACCTGCAGATTTTGGGCGGGGAAAAATCCTACACGCATTGTTTTGGACCCCAATCGCAAATTAAACGGTAATGAAAATGTATTTAACGAAGAAGCACCAACCATTTGGTGCTTCAATGAGTCCTCAGCCCAGCTTCAGGATTTTTTACCAAAAACACTGGATACTTTAATTCACAAAGGAATTTCGAGCATCCTCGTAGAAGGGGGCAAACACACACTGGAGCAGTTTATCGGGATGAATTTATGGGATGAGATGCGGGTTTTTACATCGAACAGCCCCTTGGGTAATGGACTAAAAGCACCGATAATTACATCGGAGGCCAATCGAACCATTCAATTGGAGAACGACACGCTAAACATTTATTTTAATGCGCTGAATTCGTTAACCGCCTTATTACCCGAATAAAACTGAATTTAACGAATGATCTTGATGGTTTCATTGTTGAATCGGGCTATGTATAAGCCGCACGGATAAGCTTTTAGGGATACCTCAACATCGCCCAAACCTATTTCCTCAATTCCAACCAATTGACCTATGGAATTAAATATCCATAATTCATTACTTGCCGCAGCAGATTCATTTCGAATGTGGATTACTCTATTTTCGAACGCATAGGATAGCGACCTTGCAGAACGAGGTAACAACGTCTCATTAGCAGTAATATTCAGGCAATTCTGCCCCTGAAAATTGTTTTCAACTGCATCAAAAATGTCCTTTTCAATCGTGTAAAAAGCAGAATTACTTCCAGTTGTATATCCTGTTCCAACTCCATTGGTTAAAAAAACCAAGCCTATTCTCCGGGTGGTATCAAAATAGGCATCACTCACTAAACCATAGGCTTCGCCTGTATGGCCAAACATCTGGGAACTTCCGGGCAAAACGATATCATTGTTTGGTGTATTCGTTATGCGATGAATTCCCAGTCCCCAACTCCTGAATAATCCGTAATAATTATTGCCGTTGTTCCCGTTGTAGGTCCAGTTCTGTTCCAGCATATCATTAAGTTGCTGCCCCTGAAGCAAAGTGTTGCTGCAATAATCCATATCGAGAAGACACATGAAAATACTCGCCAAATCGCGGGCCGAACACCGTAAACTGCCTTGAGGTCCGAAACGCGCTCCATTTGTTCCCGGGATATATCCATCGAGATTGGAATAACTCGGCGGAATGCCCTGAAAATTATCAACCTGCGGAGTCCATACACCACTTACTTTTCTATACAAGACAGCCAATTGATTCATATCATCCAAATCGGCCGGGTTAAACGATGCATCGATGCCCAATGGTTCAAAAATATTCTCCATACAATACGTGTCGAATCGAACCCCACTAACCTTTTCAACGATGGTTCCCAAAATCACATAATTCAAATTGGAATAGTTGAAATATGTTCCGGGCATAATGGCATTATAAAGCGAAGTTGAATAATACGAACCGCCACTGAGCAATAATTGGCTAAGATTGGGAATTACTGTAGCATTGGTTGTAGCAGCTAAAAAAGAACTATAGGTACTCCCGTCGACAATGCCCGAGGTGTGCGAAAGTAACATTCGCGGTGTTATAGCAATAGAGGGATAACTTGGATTTTGCACGTTATAGCCTAAAATCGAGTCGATATCATCATCCAAACCCAATTCATTTTGTTGAACCAGTTGCATAATAGCAATTGCAGTAATTGTTTTTGAAATGCTCGCAATTCTATATTTCGTATGAAAATCGGTTGGGATGTTTCGCTGATCGTCTGATTCGCCCCAGTAAACCTCTTCTATAAATTCGTTTTCGCAAAATACAACCAGCGAACCGCCCATCATGTCGTACTCAGTGGCAATCTGACTAATCGTACCGGCTAAGTTTTGACTAAAGCAATTTGTTGAAAGCGCTGAAAGGAGAAAAATATATACTAAAACCAATTTCATACCGATACAAGAATTGAATAATCAGCTATAAAGATATACAAGATCGATCTGAACTGATTAACTCAAATCGACTTCCCCTGCTCCCTGACGGATTAATTCGGGCATATCGCCGGTGCAGTCAATAATTGTAGATGGAATTAATGCACCATAGCCACCATCAACTACAAGGTCTACCAAATCTTTGTACCGCTCATGAATGAGTTCGGGATCGGTGGTATACTCAACAATATCATCCATATCGTGCACCGATGAAGAAATAATCGGGTTGCCTAATTCGCACACCATTGCACGACAGATTTCATTGTCTGGAATTCGGATGCCTATAGTGCGTTTGTTGTTCTTAAATAATTTGGGAACACTGTTGTTCGCGTTTAAAATAAAGGTGTAGGGACCTGGCAGGCATTTCTTCAATAGTTTGAACACCGGAGTGTCGACCGGGCGAGAATAATCGGTTAGGTGAGCCAGATCATCAAAAACAAAAGAGAAATCGGCCTTTTCCGGACGAATACCCTTTAACTGGGCAACGCGTTCTACAGCACGGTTTTTTGTTATATCACATCCAAAAGCATAAACACCATCTGTTGGATAAATGACCACTCCCCCATCGCGCAATACTTCAATAACTTTTTTTAGTTGACGAGGATCTGGTGTTACCGGATGGATGCGAAGAAGCATAACTCAACCATTCACCTTTTTGTAATCGGCAAGAAACTTTTCAAGACCGATATCGGTAAGCGGATGCTTTAATAAATCGGTGATGACATTGAGCGGACACGTTGCGACATCAGCACCAATTTCGGCACATTCAATCAGGTGCATCGTATGCCGAATAGAGGCCGCCAATATCTGCGTTTCGTAGCCGTAATTATCGTAGATTGTTCTGATTTTACCGATGAGTTCAACTCCATAAGAACTTACATCATCGAGTCTTCCTAAAAAAGGCGAAACATACGTTGCCCCTGCTTTTGCTGCCAGAAGCGCCTGACCGGCAGAGAAAACAAGCGTGCAATTGGTACGGATGCCTTTGGATGAAAAATATTTGATGGCTTTTACCCCATCTTTAATCATTGGCACTTTTACAACAATCTGAGAATGAAGCGCTGCAAGATTTTCGCCCTCACGAATCATTCCTTCAAAATCTGTCGATATAACTTCAGCACTCACATCTCCTTCTACAATCGAACAGATATCGATGTAATGCTGCATTATGCGATTTGTTCCACTAATGCCCTCCTTTGCCATCAAAGAAGGATTTGTCGTAACGCCATCCAAAACACCAAGATCTTGTGCCTCAAGTATTTGGTCTAGATTTGCCGTATCAATAAAGAATTTCATAGTACATGTCTTATCGGCATCGAAATTAAGAATCTATTTTCGCTTAGAAGAAACAACTTATGAACCGCAGTCTTCTTAACGGTTGATAAAAGCGATACTGTTATACGACGTGATGTTAAACAGTAACAATTCGTTGATACAATTGCTCGTAAACGGGAACAATCTGCTCACT
>CANMGM010000065.1 GCA_947497195.1 Bacteroidota bacterium | reverse complement strand
TATCTATAGAAAGGCGCGCACGTTCAAACCCGATTTATTTTTGAGTTTCGCCAGCACCTATGCCGCCCATGCTGCATTTTTATCGAGAAAGCCGCATATTGCACTCGACGACACCGAGCATGCGAAGTTTGAGCTGATGCTGTACACGCCGTTCACGAAAGTTATTTTAAGTCCCGATTGTTTTATCGGCAGTTTGGGTGAAAAGCAAATTCGAATTCCTGCCTTTGTTGAATTTCTATACCTCCACCGGGAACGCTTTAAGCCAGATGAGAACATCCGCAACGATTTGGATTTAAATCCGGACCAAAAACTGGCTCTGTTGCGTTTTATTTCCTGGTCGGCATCGCACGATATTGGTCAAAAAGGGATTCCGGATGCGGAAAAAGTAAAACTGGTAAACAGCCTAAACGCAAAGGGATATGCAGTTAAAATTTCGGCCGAAGGATCGCTCTTGCCTGAGCTCGAACCATACCGTTTGAAAACAGAAAGCCATCGCATACACGATGTGCTGGCCCAAGCAGATGTGTTTATAGGAGAAAGTGGGACTATGTCGACCGAGGCCTGTTTACTGGGCACACCGGCATTTTTCGTTAACTCGCTCGATGCTGGGGTTTTTCGCGAAGAAGTTGATCGGGGATTGTTATGGCATTTTCGATCGGGCGAAGATGTAACGAATAAGATTAGTTCTATATTGAACACAAGTGATTTTGATGCAAGACACAGCATGGCTGTTCAAAAGCTGCATGCCGAAAAAATAGATTTTACAGGCTTTTTAGTTTGGTTTATTGAGCACTTTCCAATGAGCACCCTTGAAGTCAGAAATAACCCCGAAATATTTATAAAATACAAAAGTCAAAAACAAAAGAAGACCTAGTTCAATGAATTGGGTTAAAAACAGCTATTAATGGTACATGAAATAATTCAGAAAGCCGGTGTTGATGCACATGCCTACGTTTCAAGATTTGTCAATTTTGAAGATGAAAATACGCTAGTCTTATCAACTACAAACCCATTTAATTTATTGAATCACGGAAACAAGGTTACATCGATAGTTAATTTTAGTAAAGTCAATAATATTAGGTATATAAACAAGTTTTTTGAGGCAGTTAATCACCAACTTGAAACAGGCAGTATTTATATGGGATGTTTCGAGACATTTACCGCAAAAAGGCGAAAACATTGGATGGGAAGAACCCCTGTCTTCAGAACGGTATATGGGGTGATCGAATTTATATTTAATCGGGTATTTCCCAAATTATGGGGATTTAAAAAGATTTATTTTGCATTAACACGCGGACGAAATCGTTTGTTGTCGAAAGCAGAAGTATTAGGTCGATTAGTATGTTGCGGGTTTGAAATTGTTGAATATAAGGAAATTAATAGTCGGGTTTATTTTGCAGTTAAGAAATCAGGCCAGCCTTCTTTTGATATGAAACCCAGCTATGGCCCCATCTATAAAATGCCCCGGATAGGGAAAAATGGAAAAACAATTCATGTTTATAAATTCAGAACAATGCATCCATACTCTGAATATTTGCAGGATTATGTTTTAAACCGCCATGGATATGCACAAACGGGTAAACCTGCTAACGATTTCAGATTAACACCCTGGGGCAATTTCCTAAGGCGTTATTGGCTCGATGAATTGCCTCAATTACTCAATATACTAAAGGGAGAGATGAAGCTTGTCGGCATTCGTCCGGTGAGTGAACGGTATTTACAGGACATTCCTGATGACTTGAGAATTTTGCGCTTATCTCAAAAGCCCGGATGTATTCCACCTTATGTTGCACTAAATAAAGCATCAGATGTTCAGAGTGTTCAGCATGCAGAGCGGATTTATCTTGAAGAGAAAATAAGAAGACCGTACTCCACAGACATCCGATACCTATTTAAAGCGATTTATGTTATCGTATTTCGTAAAAAAAGAAGCGCTTAAGCTCATATTCAATAGGATGATTAACTTTGCACATTATATGACATCTGGACAGAATTGCGTAAGGTCTCTCAAAGTCGCATTTAGCGTACTTTTACTCTCTTTTCTCTTGCATGGATGTGTCCCGCGTAAAACATCGGTGTACTTTCAACGAGATATCACCGACACTATACCAGAATTCAATTTGACTTTGAGAGCGGGAGATCTTTTATCCATTTTAGTTTCTGCCAGTGACGCTGAATTAGCACTCCCATTTAATCAAAGCCCCAACCAGGGAAGCAACCAGGTGTCTGGCTATACCAATGGAATAGCAAGCAGCATCGGTTATCTTGTAGAATCAGATGGAACCATTAAGTTCCCTGTTATTGGTTTAATTAAAATTGGTGGGCTTTCAAGAAATGAAGCGGTTAATTTACTGGAGGATAAACTCAAAACCTATTTGCAAAACCCTGCGGTATCTATTCGCGTCTTAAATTTCAAAGTCACTATATTAGGCGATGTGCGTAATCCAGGCACTTTTCTGATACCCAATGAGCGCATTTCTTTCCCTGAAGCACTCGGTTTGGCCGGCGATTTAAATATAACGGGAAAACGTAATAATTTGCTTCTTGTACGAATGGTATCAGGTAAAAAACAAACGTATCGCATCGATCTGACGCAAACTGATTTATTTAAATCAGTAGATTTATATTACCTGCAACAGGGAGATTTGATTTATGTTGAGCCAAACAGGGCATTGCGAAACTCCAGTGCAATTAACAATCGCCTTGGAATAATAATTTCCGTATTCTCAATTGTATTAACATCAATTACGCTCATACTAAAATAGTGGATAGCCAAGGTAATAAATACGAGTTCGAGCGATTTCAACAAAAACAGGATATTAATCTAAAGGATGTCGTATGGAAATACATAATTCGCTGGCCTTGGATTTTAACTGGAGTTATTATCGCTTTAATATCCTGTAATTATTATCTAAAATACACTTCGCCCCAGTATGAGGCTGCGGCAACCCTTCTGATTAAAGACGATTCTAAGGGCAAGCGCCTCGATGAAATTTCTGCATTTCAGGATTTAGGGATTACAGGAACTAAAAATAGTCTTGAGAACGAGATGGAAGTATTAAAGTCTCGTTCGCTTATGAAGCGTGTTGTAGAGGATTTGAAACTCAATATTTCCTTTTTTGTTGCGCGCTCTCCACTGGATCTGGAATTGTATTCGGCTTCACCTGTTGAGCTTCGGTTTAGTGCCGATGACACCAGTTTTACCGGTAAATCAGCATTTTTTGAGTATAAACGAATCAGTGATGCCGAGTTTGAAATTTACTCAGGTGGGGTAGTAACGAAATATTCTTATGGGAAAATGCTTAACCTCGGATTTGGGAATTTCAGTATTCTTCCTATTGACCTCAAAAACCCGTATAAAGACGAAAAAATTAGTGTTTATATTCAACCCGTAAGCAATGCAGCCTCGGCTTATTCCGTAAAGTTAAAAGTAGAGCCGGTTAATTCAAAATCAAATGTTATACGCATTTCGATGCGTGATCCTGTTCGGAAAAAGGCAACAGATGTGTTGAACTCTCTGATCAGACAATACCGAGAAGATGCCATTGAAGATAAGAATCAGGTAAGTATAAATACGTCTGAGTTTATCAATGAGCGTATCAAATACATTACTAATGAGTTATCAGATGTCGAAGGCTTGGCTGAAAATTATAAAACCAGATTTAACCTGGTTGACATTACATCTGAGGCCGAAATTTACTTGAAAAGTGAGTCTGAACTTGAAAAAGAAATCATCCAAACCAATATTCAACTTCAGGTTAGCAAGTATGTTTACAATTACCTGCTTAGCTCAAAAAACACATACGATTTACTCCCATCAAACCTTGGATTAACAGATGTTTCGATTGTGAATATGATAGATTCACACAATAAAAATGTATTAAACCGAAACCGTATCCAAAAGAGCAGTACTGCAACAAATCCACTTGTTGTATCGCTTGAGGATCAAATTGTTAGTCTCCGTCAAAGTATAAAAGCGGCACTATCAAATCTTATTACAACGCACGAATTAAAGATTGCCGAACTCGGAAAGCATGAAAAATCGCTGAATCGTAAAATCTCAACCGTCCCCAAACAGGAACGTGAATTCCGTGAAATACAGCGCCAACAACAAATTAAGGAATCACTCTATTTGTATTTACTTCAGAAGCGGGAAGAGACCGCCATTGCCCTTGCTGTTACGGTTTCAAATGCCAAAGTTATTGATGCTGCATACAGTTCGGGTTCTGTTGTTTCTCCTAATAAGAAGTTTTATTTTACAGTTGCATTTGCACTTGGACTGCTATTGCCTCTGTTGATAATCTATCTACTTGATTTATTCAATACAAGTATTCGCAATAAGGATGAATTACTTAAATTGAATATTCCGTATTTGGGAGAGTTGCCATCTGTTAGAGGCAGTTCAAAATTGGTAGTGAAGGTCAACGATAAGTCATCGTCATCCGAAGCATTTCGTTCTATTCGAACCAACATTGCGTTTATGCTCGACAACAGCAAGGCTTCAGGACAAATGCTTTTTGTTACTTCTTCTTTAGCGCGCGAAGGAAAAACCTTTGTTGCCATAAACCTCGCAGCCATTTTTGCCGCCTCAGAGAAAAAGGTTTTATTAATCGGTCTCGATTTACGTAGGCAGAAACTACTCGATTACCTCGGACTGCCGCATAAAAAAGGCTTAACCAACCACCTCATCGATAGCCAAAGTACGATCGACGATTTTATTTTTCCGTTGGAGGGCTTCGATAATTTGTTCGTTCTTCCTGCCGGCGATATTCCGCCAAATCCTGCCGAATTACTCATGTCTGATCGGGTAGGGGAGGTGTTTCAACAATTGAAATCGAAATTTGAGTATATCATCGTCGATACTGCGCCATCAGGCCTTGTTACCGATACGCTGCTTGCCGCCAAACATGCCGATGCTGTTATTTACCTCATTCGTGCCGGCCATACCGATAAGCGCACGTTGCATATTCCGGAAGGCTTCCATCGCGAAAAGAAGCTCCCCAATATGGCGCTCTTACTAAACGATGCCCCTAAATCTGCTAGCTATGGCTATCCGTATGGTTATTCGTATTCCTATGGAGCTCCCGAGAAGCCGCTTTGGAAGCGTATTTTTCGCATGAATTAATCGCCAATTCTACCGGGCAATATCTTTTCGGTAATAAATGCCCTCATAACAGATCTGATCGATTTGCGCATAAGCCATCGATACAGCGCGATCTAAACTGTCATCTTTGCCGGTAAACGCAAGCACGCGACCGCCAGCAGTAACAATTTCTCCATCTCGCTGTTGGGTTCCGGCATGAAAAACAAGTCCATCGGCAACTTTATCAAGGCCGTGGATGATTTTCCCTTTTTCGTAGGCTTCCGGGTATCCACCCGAAACGACTACTACGGTTGCTGCAGCCTCATGCGAAAACTGCGGAGAAATCTCACCTAGTCTTCCCGTAAACAAGTCCTCAAAAACATCCAGCAAGTCGTTTTCAAGACGCGGCAATACAACCTCTGTTTCGGGATCTCCCATCCGGCAATTGTATTCAATAACAAAGGGGTTGCCGTCTACATTAATCAACCCGAAGAAAATAAAGCCCTTGTATGGGATGCCCTCCGCTTGCAATCCCTGAATTGTTGGTGCTATAATCCGCTCCTTCACCTTGGCCATGAAATCGGTATCGCAAAACGCAACAGGCGAAAATGCGCCCATGCCTCCAGTATTTAACCCCGTATCGCCTTCGCCAATGCGTTTGTGGTCTTTCGCTTCGGGAAGAAGAAAATAGTCTTTGCCATCTGTTAGAACAAAAACAGAACACTCCACACCTTTTAAAAATGCTTCGATAACAACTGTGTCGCCCGCAGAGCCAAACTTGCCGCTCAGCATTTCTTGCAATTCCCGTTTTGCCTCTTCAAGCTGTTCCGGAATAACAACGCCTTTTCCCGCCGCAAGCCCCGAAGCTTTTAAAACGAAGGGCCCCGGCATCTGTTCCAAAAAACGAAGTCCTTCGTTCAATTCGTTTTGCGTAAAACTCTTGTAAGCAGCGGTTGGAATGCAATGACGCGCCATGAATTTCTTTGCAAATTCTTTGGATCCTTCTAACTGTGCGCCAATACTTCCCGGACCTATTAGGCGAACATGTTGCAAAGCCGATTCTGCTTCAAAATAATCACGAATTCCCTTAACCAAGGGCTCTTCTGGACCAACAACAACCAAATTAATGGAGTTGTCGAGAACGAAGTTTTGAATCGCTTTAAAATCCAGAATATCGAGCGCAACGTTTTTTCCGCATCGCATCGTTCCTGCATTTCCGGGAGCAATGAACAAATTGCCAAGCTTAGGACTCTGCGCAATCTTCCATGCGAATGCATGTTCTCTGCCACCCGAACCTAAAATGAGCACATTGGTTTCCATAAGATTAATGTAATTGATTTTGTAAATACCAGTTTGCCAAGGCCAGATCTTGGGGACGGGTTATTTTAATGTTCTCTTCATTGCCTTCGACGAGCGTTATTTTCGTACCATTGGCTTCGAGTACCGATGCGCAATCGGTAAAACGATCGGAATAGGTTTGCTCGAAAGCAGCGTGCATTAGGTCATATTGAAAACACTGTGGTGTCTGCACCAGTTTAATTGATGCTCTGTTTAAAGCCTTACTTCCCAATTCATCTAGGCTTCTAACCGATTCGTTTACATCAATAACCGGCACCGCCGCTCCTGATTTTTCTGCTGCTTCGAAAGTTCTTTTAATGGTTGCCGCCGAAATCAGCGGACGAACTCCATCGTGCACGGCAATTAGTCCGGAGTCTATTTCCGCCAGTCCGTTTTTAACCGAATGAAAACGCGTTTGCCCTCCGGCAACGATTCGGTGAGGAATAGAAAACTTGTGAGTTTCGCAGAGACTGTTCCAGGTTTTAAAATGAGCTTCGGGCAATACCAGCGTTAGCGAGGCATCAGGTTCCGCCTGATACAATGCGTCTAATGTATACATCAGAACCGGCTTGTTTTGCAGCAACAGGAATTGTTTCGGCAGCGCAGCATTCATCCGCGTTCCGCTCCCTCCAGCAACAACAATAAAATGCCGGTCCACTTTACAAAATCAGCATCGCATCGCCGTAAGAATAGAACTTATACTGCTCCTTTACAGCTTCTTTGTAGGCTTCCATTACGAAATCATGACCACCAAATGCAGAAACCATAATCAGCAAAGTGCTCATCGGCATATGAAAATTGGTTATTAATGCATCTGCAACGCGGAAGTCGTAAGGAGGATAAATAAATTTGTTCGTCCAGCCTATGTAGGGCTTCAGAAAACCCTCAGTCGACACAGATGTTTCAATTGCGCGCATCGTAGTTGTACCAACAGATACGACACGCTTACGGTTGCGTTTACTGGTATTTACAATTTCTGACGCAGATTCTGTAATTTCCATTTCTTCGCTGTCCATTTTGTGTTTACTCAGGTCTTCAACCTCAACAGTCCGGAAACTACCGAGCCCTACGTGAAGGGTAATTTCAGCGAAATTAATACCCTTTAATTCCATTCGTTTCATCAAACCGCGGCTGAAATGCAGCCCGGCTGTTGGTGCCGCAACAGCTCCTTCCACCTTTGCAAACACCGTTTGGTAGCGGATTTCATCCTCTTCGTCTGGTGTGCGCTCTATATACTTTGGAATTGGCGTTTCTCCAAGAGAAAAAAGAACACGCTTGAATTCTTCGTGAGGGCCATCGAATAAAAAACGAAGGGTTCTGCCACGCGAAGTTGTATTGTCAATCACCTCAGCTACAAGCGAATCATCTTCTCCAAAATAAAGCTTGTTGCCAATGCGGATTTTCCTTGCAGGATCAACCAAGACATCCCATAAGCGACTTTCGCGGTTCAGTTCGCGAAGTAGGAAAACTTCAATTTTCGCCCCGGTTTTTTCCTTGTTTCCATACATACGGGCAGGAAAAACCTTCGTATTGTTAATGATGAACGTATCGCCATCATCGAAATAATCGAGGAGATCTTTAAACGTTTTGTGTTCGATAGTCTGCGTTTTACGATTGAGCACCATAAGGCGCGCTTCATCGCGGTTTTCGGCCGGACGTTCAGCAATGAGTTCCGGTGGCAGTTTGAACTTGAAATTGGATAATTTCATGTGTCGCCTTATAAAATTTAGCCGGCAAAGGTATAAAAAAGCGTTTGCTATTTTGTCTTTTTTTTGTTGGCCGATAATGCATGCGGAGACACGATTTTAACGGGCTTGCGTTTATAAGTTATCGGCTTGTATGTTTGGTTGTATTCAATCGTAAACCAATTTTGTAGTATGAACAAACGAATGATTGCCTTGGTGGGCTTTTTATGGATCACAGTTTCCGCGATCGGGCAAGGAAAAACGACAACGGCTCAATACATCGAAACGTATGCTTCTATAGCCGTACGTGAGATGGACGCATACCAGATTCCTGCATCCATTAAAATGGCCCAAGGAATTCTTGAGTCATCGTCGGGCAATAGCCCCTTAGCGCGCGATGCAAAAAATCACTTTGGAATTAAGTGTAAAAAAGACTGGAATGGCGAAACGTATATTCAGGATGATGATGAGAAAAATGAATGTTTTCGCAAGTACGAAACGGTGCTGGCTTCATATGAAGATCACAGTCAGTTTCTGAAAAAAGGACAGCGGTATGCTAGTTTGTTTACACTCGAACGCAACGATTACAAAGGCTGGGCACATGGCTTAAAAGCAGCAGGTTATGCCACAAACCCGCAGTATGCGCCGCTGCTTATTAAAACTATTGAGGAAAATCGGCTTTACGATCTCGATAAGCCCGGCCGCGCACCTGAATTTAAATCGCCCGAGAAAGAGACACCTCAACCACGGCAAACACTAACACAATCTCCAGAAAAGCTACCTAAACCGCGCAGTTCCGGAGGAACAGATTTACCCGATTTCGAACTGCGTCGCCATGGTAATTATGGCATCAGGGAGCGCAATGGTGTTGAATATGTTTTAGCTCAACGCGGCGATTCGTACGAGCAAATTGCCAAAGAACTCGATATGATGGGCTGGCAATTGCCGCAGTACAACGAAGCCGATAAGAACCGAAAACTTGGCGAGGGCGAAATCGTATACCTTCAGCCTAAACGCAGAAAGGCACAAGACGAATCCTACACGGCGAAAAAAACGGAATCGCTTTGGGACGTATCGCAGTTTTTCGCAATCAAGGTAAGCCGGCTGGCGAAACTCAATGAGCTTGGCGAAGACGCTCGTTTAAAGCCCGGACAGACAATCAAATTGCGCTAAAACGCATTATCAATAATCGAATCATCCACTAGATTAGGTAGTGTTACTTTTAAACGCGGCTCAGTTTCCATAGCACGTTGAATGGCTGTAATCGCCTCCTTATTTCGTGCCCAGGCTCTGCGCGCAATGCCGTTGTTTACATCCCAATGTAGCATAGATTTTAGGCGGCGATCGCTATCGGCACTGCCGTCAATCAGCATCCCAAAGCCGCCATTGATTACTTCGCCCCAGCCTACGCCGCCACCATTGTGCAGCGACACCCACGTGGCGCCGCGAAATGCATCGCCGGCAAAATTTTGTACTGCCATGTCAGCCGTATAGCGACTGCCGTCGTAAATATTCGAAGTCTCGCGGTATGGCGAATCGGTACCTGAAACGTCGTGATGGTCGCGACCAAGCACAATGGGTCCCGAAAGTTCTCCCGTAGCAATGGCTCGGTTAAAACGCTCGGCAATCTTCATTCTTCCTTCTGCATCGGCATAGAGAATGCGGGCCTGCGAACCTACTACCAATTGGTTTTCGTTCGCTTGACGAATCCAGGTGAGATTGTCCTGAATTTGCCCGCGAATATCATTGGGCGCTTTTACCAACAGTTCTTCGAGTACTTCGGCGGCCAGTCGGTCTGTGATGGCCAAGTCTTCGGCCTTACCCGAACAACACACCCAGCGGAAAGGTCCAAAGCCGTAGTCGAAACACAGCGGACCTAAAATATCCTGCACATATGAAGGGTATTTAAAGTCGAGTTCGGC
>CANMGM010000064.1 GCA_947497195.1 Bacteroidota bacterium | reverse complement strand
CGGAACTGGGAGTTGCAATGCAATAGCTCCTTCATCGATGGCATGTACGAGTTTAAATGTGGTAAGTCCCGTTAATTTCTCGCCCTGAATAATGGCATGATTAATTGGAGCGGCGCCCCGAAAATCGGGCAATAGCGAAGCGTGTAAATTCCACGTTCCTAAATGTGGCATGTTCCAAACCTGCTCGGGAAGCATCCTGAAGGCCACAACGATATGAATGGCTGCATTTATTTGTTTTAGTTCGGTAAGGAAGGATTGTGCTTTCAGTTTTTCGGGCTGCAGAACAGGAATACCTAAATGCATTGCAGCTTCTTTTACTGGCGATGCCTTCATCTGCAAGCCACGACCTGCGGGCTTATCGGGTGATGTTACCACAGCTACAACTTCAAAACCACTTTCAACCAATTGAACAAGTGAGGCTACCGCAAAATCGGGTGTTCCAAAAAATACAATCTTCATAAATTAGGCCTTAATAGGAGTTTGCGCGCCTTTTTCTCCAAATAACCGCTTCTTGAATTCAGAGAAAATGCCGGAAATGCTCAAATAATTCAGCGGAAATTCGAGCAGAACGTGTAAAAACGAAAGCAGGAAAAGCCATTTCAATCCAACGCCATAATCATACAAGTAAAGAGCAACCGATGCAAGCCAGACTGCAAGCACAAAATATAAACGTGGTTTCGGAACCTTGTGCCACTGAATCACCGAAGTTTTCGAAAACCAATTTAAATAATGGTAGGTATATGCAAAGGCTACGAAACGCATCACAACAAACCCTTCTTTCGAACTAAAAATCGTGTTGAAGTTTTGCGCAGCTGTTTCGGCCGAGAAGGGATTTAGTTTCGCTAATCCGAAAAAATTAATCAGGTTGCGGTTCAATTCTGCAAAGCCTCCATAGCTCAATTGAAGATATTCCAACTTAGCAGCCCTGGCAATTGGGGCAGGTATGAGGAAAAACAATCCAGCACATAGAAACAATAAGCCAACAGATAAAACACCTATTGTACTTCTGTTTTTGAGCGCGCCGTACAGCATAAACAGCGCGGTGAAAAGAAATACGTGAATAATCGTTGGTAAATAGATGGCGAAAAATGTTTCGTGATAAGCCCAATTGCTCACAAAAAGCGTTGAGAAAACAATGGCGATAACAGCGAGTGTCTTAAGCGTATTATCTCGAATTGCAGCCAATGCGATACCGCATAAAAATGCGATGTAAATGAAATTGGTAGTTACGCTATTAAACCAGGGCGTTATCTTGAAAAAACCAAGTGTAATAAAACAAGCCAGGGCAACAAGCACCACAAAGTCGTACTTGCCTTTAGTGTAATAACCTTTCTGATGTAACCAGCCTATTTCGGTGAGGTAATGGAGCGGCCCCAATACGGCATACGAGAACAGAAAAAGTTCAAATGGGAGGAGAAAAGCTAGCACGCACGAAAGCGCCATCAATCCGATGTTGGTAAGGTCTATTTTATCAATACTGCGCATGGTAATTTATGACGATTGGATGCAAAAAATCGGCGCACTAAAAATAAGGAAATCCCGGTCTTATGAACCAGGATCCCTTTCCCAAAATCAAACTAACCTATATAATGATGAAATTACAGGTTCTAATTAATGTCCCCGAAGGGAATCCGGCTATTTCCCCATAATGCGGGTCAAGTCGGCAATGCGGGCCGAATAACCGGCCTCGTTATCGTACCATCCGATGAGCTTAACGGTATTGCCCATCACCATGGTTAATGCAGCATCGTAAATGCAGGAATAAGTACTCCCGACAATGTCTGAAGAAACAATCGGATCGGTGCAGTATTCCAAAATCCCTTTTAATGAACCCTGCTCAGCTGCTTTTTGAAATGCCATATTTACTTCTTCGGCGCTGACGTGTTGTTTCAGCTGAATGGTTAAATCGGTCATCGAACCACTTGGCACCGGTACACGGAAGGCCATGCCATCGAGTTTCCCTTTCAAATGCGGCAGAATAAGTGTAACGGCTTTTGCAGCCCCTGTACTGGTCGGAATAATTGAAAGTGCTGCAGCACGGGCGCGACGCAAATCTTTATGTGGAGCATCAACCAGTCGCTGGTCGCCGGTGTAGGCGTGCACGGTGCTCAGCAATCCCCATTCAACACCGAATGCATCGTCGAGCACTTTAATCATAGGCGCAGCGCAGTTGGTCGTGCAGGAAGCATTCGAAACGATATGATCATCGCCACCCAACGTATGTTCGTTCACGCCAACCACAATGGTGGTAACATCTTCTTTGGCAGGAGCAGATATAATTACTTTCCGAGCTCCTGCCTGCAAATGTTTGCCGGCCGATTGTTTATCGAGGAAGAATCCAGTTGACTCAATAACTACGTCAATATTCAACTCTTTCCAAGGAAGTGAGGATGGATCTTTCTCCGCGAAAACCTTCATGAGGTGCTTGCCGCAACGAATGGCCCCGCTTTCAACACGAACCGTATCCTTTACTTTACCCTGAACCGAATCGTACTGCAGGAGATAAGCAAGGGTGTCGACATCGGTAAGATCGTTAACCGCCACAACGTCTATGTCAGCGTAGTTCATCATCGCACGGAACGACATCCGGCCAATACGCCCAAACCCATTTATCGCTACACGTATCATAATGTTCAAATTTATTAGTGTTAAAATTACACTATGAGAAATTAGCGTGCAAACTTTTTTGTTAAAAAAAGAGCGATTAAATCTAATTTGCTGATATTATTCGAAATAATGTTTTTCGGCGTGGTACGATGAGCGTACCAGCGGACCGCTTTCGACGTAACGGAAGCCGAGCCCAAGAGCAAATTCCTTGTATTCGGCAAACTGCTCGGGCGTTATAAATGCCGCAACCGGCAAATGCTTTGGCGTTGGCTGCAAATATTGGCCGAGGGTTAGAATATCGACCTGACTGTTGCGTAAATCGGTAATTGTTTCGCGGATCTCTTCATCGCTTTCGCCCAAACCAAGCATAACACCCGATTTGGTGTGGCAGCCCCCTTCTTTTAATCGCTTCAATACCTCAAGCGAACGGTCGTATTTGGCTTGGATGCGCACTTCGCGGGTTAGGCGACGCACGGTTTCGAGGTTATGCGATACAATTTCGGGACGAACCTCGATTATGCGCTGCAGATTGTCCCATTTCCCAGCAAAATCGGGAATAAGTGTCTCCAAGGTGGTTCCTGGACTTACCTTACGTACAGCTTCTACGGTTTCTTTCCAGATAATTGAACCGCCATCTTTCAGATCATCGCGGTCAACCGATGTAATTACGGCGTGCTTTACCCCCATCAACTTTACCGAGTTGGCCACGCGCATGGGCTCCTGCCAATCAACTGCGCTGGGCATTCCTGTTGCAACCGCACAGAATCCGCAGGAACGTGTACAGATGTTTCCCAGAATCATAAACGTCGCCGTACCGGCTCCCCAACATTCGCCCATATTCGGACAATTACCACTTTCGCAGATGGTATGGAGCTTATGTTCGTCGACCAGCTTACGAACCTTCGCATACTCGGGCCCCGTAGGTAATTTAACACGCAACCAGTCGGGCTTGCGCTTGCGTTCGGATTGCTGTGTTGCTATTTCGTTGCTTGTTTTATTCATTCCGGTTCCAGAGTTTTCCATACATCAGGCGAATATACAAGGTAACAAACAGGCGTTCGGCCGGATTGTTGGCCATAATTTCAATCGGTCTTGCCATAAAATCGGCAGCAATGCCAGTCTCTAGCAAACGTAGATTCTGTTGTTTCTTGCCAAATTCAAATTGCATTCCTGCATTTGCATAAAGTCCTGCCGAGAAACGACTCTCACCAATCCCAACAAGAAAAGGTGCTCGTCCCGATATATTATCCGGATAATGCAGTTGCGGGTTGTAACGCTCGGTTCGTTCACGAACGCCAAAATTGTTGTCGAAATAGTATACGTTCAGATAAACAGGCTTAACCAAGGCCCAGGTTGCACCGCCATAAAAGCAAAATCCGGTTTCAACGCCTCCCTTGTCGCCTTCGGGATGCAAAATAAACTGTTTCCCCCAGCCTGTTCGAAGCATCAAAATGCTATTGCGCTTCCCGTAGATATATCCCACTGCATTGTCGCTGAAAGGATTCACCGAACGTATTTCCTTCGGATGCCGCATAGTTTGAAGTGAAAAATCAAACTGGGCCGAACGAAATCCCGTTTCATTTACCCCTCTTCTGAAACTCAATCCGGTGCCGCGCGAATGAATGTAAACGCCCATCGAACGTGTCTTGCGGTATACAATGCCTGTTTCTTCTACTCCGGCAATTGACTGTGCAATGCCGCCCTCCATCCCAACAAGGAGCAGAGCAAAACACAGAGCGAAAGAGTTCAGAAAATTCATTGTACGTTTGAGGCCTCAAAGATACAACGAAAACAAAGCGATTATGCCCACCATTCATTCACACTATCTAGGCGAACTGCGCACCGAGCAAACGCATGTTGCTTCGGGACAAAAATTTATCACCGATGCACCGCTCGATAACCAGGGTCGAGGGGAAGCGATTAGTCCTACCGATTCGGTTTGCGCAGCACTTTCGGCCTGCATGATGACCTTAATGGGGATTGCTGCCCGCACGCATGAAATTAATATAGCAGGCTTGCAGGCCAGTGTGACAAAGCACATGCAATCGAATCCGCGAAAAATTCAAAAAATCGAAATTGAGTTTTACGGATGGATTCATATTCCAGATGAGAGGCAGCGTCTGATTCTCGAACGCACGGCAATGACCTGTCCGGTTGCCTTGAGTCTGCATCCGGATATTGAACAGGATATTAAATTTCGGTACGATTAAATGCCCAGCATCTCAGGCTGAATGGCATTGTGCGATGCGTGCGAAGTGCAGACACCATTGCGAAGAATGAGTAATTGCGGAGATTCGTGTTGAACGTTGACGCGCGATGCAATGGAATTCGAAATATCGCGGTGCTCAAGCAAATCGAGATAATACGCAGGCATATGTTGAAGGGGCACACCTCGCTCTACACGATCTTTAATCATGCGTGAAATACTGCAGCGGGTAGAATGTTTGAAAATAGCAATCTGCTCTATAAATGATTGCTGAACAAGATTATCAAGGCCTTCGAGCGACGTAAGCGGAAGCCAATTCATTTACCTATAAAGTATTAAATGCTTCGCTGCGTATTTTCTAGAGGTTTTTGTCCGTATGCGGGACAATCAACCTTCTTTGCGCGGCATGAACTCAAAAGGCAGGCAGCGAAAGCCATAACTAACAAACTGGAAACAATAAATCGCATGGCGTTAAATAATTGTAGCAAAGTTAATTTTTTATCGAATCCAATCATGGTTTTTAAAATTAAATTTAGCGTGAATCAGAATTACAACGAAAGCCTATACTATTTCATTGTATAATAGGTTACATGCAGAGCGGATAATTTTTAATTTTTTCATACCGCAGTGCTCAATGAAGATCAATAACTTCGTGGCTTCATGGAACCGATCCGATACGTAAAAATTGAAGCTTCTTGGAAACAGCGTCTGGAAAGAGAATTCTCTTCCGTTTATTTCGCTGAGCTGAAGTTATTTCTGCTTTCGGAGCGCATCGCACACACCGTCTATCCTCCGGGCAACGAAATATTTTCGTCATTTGCCCATACACCCTTCGATGCCGTGAAGGTTGTTATCCTTGGGCAGGATCCCTACCATGGTCCCGGACAGGCAAACGGCCTGTGCTTTTCGGTAGCGCCAGGCACAAAGCTTCCACCATCGCTACAAAATATATATAAAGAAATCGAAAGCGATATTGGTCTTCCGATGTCGAAAAACGGCGATTTGCGTTCATGGGCCAATCAGGGCGTTTTCCTTCTCAATACAACCTTAACCGTTCGGGCCGCCAGTCCGGCATCGCACAAGGGAAAAGGCTGGGAGTGCTTTACCGATGCGGCAATCGAAGCACTTTCAAAAGAACGAGAAGGACTTGTTTTTATACTTTGGGGCAAGCCGGCGCAGAGCAAAGAAAAGTTGATCGACACAACGAAACACTTCATCTTAAAGGCTGCGCATCCATCACCACTTTCGGCATACAATGGCTTTTTCGGATGCCGGCATTTCAGCAAGACGAATAAAATTTTACTTGATTTGGGTAAAACGCCCATCCACTGGCAGGTGTAATTCATGAAAGTCTGCTGCATTTTTGTACTGTTTCTCCTGCATTTTTCTGCTGCAGCTCAACGCTATTCGTTGCTAATTTTGGATGCCGATGCAGAGAAAAAAATTGCTTCGAAATCCTACACATCTCTTAAGGCGCGTGATGAAGCAGCGAAGGGCTTCATACAGGAATTGCATACAAAAGGTTATCTCGAAGCCACAGTCGATAGTGTTCGAAAAACCGTCGATTCGCTTGTTTTCGTACTTCGTCGGGGAAAGCAATACCGCTGGCTCAAATTATCGAACGGAAACATAAAGGAGGAGGCTCTGCGTTCGGCCGGATTTAAAGAACGCAATTACAAAAATGCGAAGCTGCAGTTTGCCAAGGTTCAGCGCGTCCTAACAAATACGCAGATCTTTTACGAAAACAACGGCTACCCATTCGCGCGGGTTTTTCTCGATAGCATCGAAATTCTTGATGGCGAAGCACAGGCAAAATTATATGCGCAATCGGGAACGTTAAATACAATCGATAGTCTTTCGTGGCGTGGATCGGCAAAAATTAGTAAGGTGTTTTTGTACAACTACCTTGGCATCAAGCCGGGCGATGTGTATAACGAACAGGCAATCCTGCAGATCGAAGACCGCGTGAAGGAACTGCCGTTTATCACGCAAACAAAGCCTGCCGATGTTTTTCTGCTCGAGTCGCAATCCTTAATCCGCCTCTACCTCGACAATCGGAAAGCCTCGAGTTTTAGCGGCCTGGTAGGATTCCTGCCGAACAACGAAAAAGACGGCAAACTGCTGATTACCGGCGAAGGCATTGTAAAACTTAAAAATGCACTCGGTAAAGGCGAAGCCTTCGATGCCGAATGGAAACGCCTGCAGGCGGCCACGCAAAGTATTTCAATAAGGGTTTCCTGGCCGTTTTTATTCAACCTTCCGATTGGAATTGATGGTACTTTCAACCTCTATAAACGCGATACAAGTTTTTTGAACTTGCAGCAAAGTTTGGGGATTCAGTATATCCAGAAGGGCAACGATTACCTAAAGGCGTTTGTTGAACAACGTACCTCGAATCGACTTGGGGCATCGCAAAATGTTACGCTGCAACCCGATTATGCCGATGTTTCATCTCTCTCATACGGGCTTGAGTGGAACCGCAGCAGGCTCGATTACCGTTACAACCCACGCAAAGGCGTTCGGATTTTGGCGCGTTCGGCAGCCGGAACGAGAAAGCTGAATGAAGTGGATGAGAATCAGGAAAATCCTGGAACAGCGCAAAACTCCAGGTTTCTTCAGATAAGCGGAATGCTCGATGCGGATGGGTTTATTCCTATGTTTCGGCAAGCCACGATCAACATCGGACTCAATGGCGCATTTATAAGTACCGAGCGCATGTTCGAAAACGAGCTGGCGCGCATTGGTGGAAATTCATCGCTACGAGGCTTTGATGAAGAATCGATCTTCGCATCAACCTACCTTATCGGAACCCTCGAATACCGTTACCTGCTCGAACAGAATTCCTACCTATTCCTGTTCGGAAACGGCGCCTGGTATGAAAATGTAGCCGTAAACCGAAATATCCGCGACTGGCCTTATGGCTTTGGTGCGGGACTGAGTTTTGAGACCAAGGCCGGAATTTTCGCAATCAGTTATGCACTCGGCAGCCAGTTTGGAAATCCAATCGAATTCCGCAGCGCAAAAGTGCATATTGGCATCAGCAGTTTGTTTTAACTTTCGCCTCATTTAGAAATTATTTCCCACATTATTTTATAGATTACCTTCGCAGCGCGGAGGAGAGATATACAAAAACCGTTGTTGTCGAACACGTAATTTACCGATACATTAGAAAACGATGCGGAATCTGAACAGGAATAAGCAAAAGGAAGAAGGATTGATTTTCGGCATTCATCCTGTTTTGGAAGCTTTGCGAGCCGGGAAGGATATCGACAAAGTGCTAATTCAGTCGGGCGCCGCAACGCCACAATTGAACGAATTGAAAAAGCAGCTTTCTGAGCTCGACATTCCGGTAAGTTATGTGCCGAAGGAAAAGATGATGCAGTATTCGCGCATCAACCACCAAGGCTTAGTGGCTTTTCTGTCGCCGGTCGATTTTCAGCCCATCGAAGAGGTGTTGCAGCAGGTGTATGAACGCGGTGAGGATCCCTTCCTTTTGATATTGGATCGCGTAACCGATGTGCGGAATTTCGGAGCCATTTGCCGTACGGCTGAGTGCGCGGGCGTGCATGCGGTGATTGTACCGGCGCGTGGAAGTGCACGCATAGGCGGTGATGCGGTGAAGACCTCTGCCGGTGCGCTGATGCACATTCCGGTATGCAGAACCATGAATTTGAAAGACACGTTGCAATACCTGAAAGATGCGGGCATTCGAATTGCAGGCGCATCGGAGAAAGGGAAAGATGAGCTGTTCGACGCCGATTTAGCTGGACCAATGGGAATCCTGATGGGTTCGGAAGAAACGGGAATCAGCCCGGAATACCTGAAGAAATGTGATACATTACTGAGTATTCCCATGCGGGGTGAGACCTCGTCGCTGAATGTATCGGTAGCTGCGGGGATTATGATTTACGAGGTGCTACGGCAGCGAATGGTGTAGGTTTTAATGGAAATCCCTCAAATCCCATACTTCAGTCCGGCGGTATCGATTCACACACCACCTGCAAACCTAGAACAGGAACGTAACCCTGCGACTTTCATGACTCTAGCGATACAAGAGAGGGGGCGCCCTGAAATTCTTAGATTTAAGACTTCCTGATCAACTACAGTGTACATTCTCCAAAAACCGAGAGTTCACAAACGTGTGGTTTCGGCTTCTTGTATCAAAATACAAAGCTCATTCCTTATCAATGAGTGTCATGATTTCTAGCTTCAGGGGCTGCAAATGCTTATTAAGAATAGCCCAAATTATGGAGTTGTCCAAACTATCGTAGGCATGAACCAATCTGTTTCGCAGATTAACAATTTGTTTATCATGCTCAATGTTAATCTCCGACTCGACCTTTCTAAAATGATTCAAAGCTTCGCCAATAATTGCTAATTGTCGTTCAACAGCGCTCTGAGTCTTTCGATCATTCTCGTAGGCCGAAAAATCACTTACATCAGCAATAAATTCTTCGATTAATTCAATTGCCAATGCAATATCAGAAAGATACTTTTTGCTCTTTTCCGTCATAAATCAATATCTTGGAGGAGTCAATGTTCTTTCTTAAGATGGGATTTCGAATCGATGAATGTGTTAATAAATCTACCTTTCTTTGGAAAAACGATTCGAACTTATCCCAAAGATCCATCAGGTTTTCGCCTCTTCTAATCGGGTCGGAGGTATCTAACTCTACAAGCAAATCAATATCACTCGTTTCTTCTTTGAAAGAATTATTCGTTGCGGAACCAAACGCATACAACATTTTCACGTCATGGCCTTTGCACAATGCTATAAATTCATTGGCATTGATTCGAATGGCATCTTTCAAGTTCATACTGCTAAAATAGGCGAATTTTATTTAGTTCAATTTAGGAAACCAATAGACTCCTATCAACATCGTCGTTTTTGGCACAAACCACCTATAAACCCAGATCAGAAACGTAACCCTGCGACTTTCATGACTCTAGCGATACAAGAGAGGGAGCGCCCTGAAATTCTTGGATCCGATTTGTGTAGTTCAGAGGCCAGGCCAATGGCCATCTATGGTTCATGGAGATGACGCTACGACTCCCGCTGCATCAACGCTGCCGACATTTGAAGCAATTCATTTTTATACACTGGATCAAACTTAATTTCATCCCAGTAATTTAAGGCTTCCCGATAAAACTGATTCATCATCTGCTCGGTTTCATGCTTAATATTCAATGCATCAAACAAAGCACGCACAGTTTGTACTTTTTCGGCTTCATCGAATTCTTTTGAAGCATACCAATGTTCGAGCTCCTGCCTT
>CANMGM010000063.1 GCA_947497195.1 Bacteroidota bacterium | reverse complement strand
GGGTATTCCCCACACGCAAGGTTATACGCGACGGATCTGAATATTATGGTCCGTATCCCAGTGGCAAGGTCATGCACACGCTGCTCGATTTGGTTAAAAGCCTCTACCCTCGCCGCACCTGCAACCTGGCACTCGAGCCCGGCGCCATTGCCAAGGGCAAGTTCAAGGTGTGTTTAGAGTACCACATTAAGAATTGCCTCGGTCCCTGCGAGGGCTATCAGTCGGAGGACGATTACCGCGAAATGATTCAGGAAATCCGGCAAATCATCAAAGGCAACATTGGCGATCTTATTGCCTTGGTGCACAAACGCATGATGGACGAAGCCGCAGCTTTCCGTTTCGAAGCGGCGCATGTGCTTAAAGAGCGCATCGAACTGCTCGAGAAGTTCAAAAGCAAATCGACCATTGTGAATCCTGCCATCAGCAATGCCGACGTGTTTTCGATTCAAACCGACGATAAAACGGCCTACGTAAATTACCTACGTGTGTTGGATGGCTGCATCGTGCAGGGGCATACCATCGAACTGCGCAAACGACTCGACGAAACGGCCGAGGAGCTCTTGTCCATTGCCATTGGCGAGATGCGGCAACGCTTCCAAAGTAACGCCAAAGAGCTCATCGTTTCGCTGAAACCCGATTTGGAGGATGAGATGCTTCAGATTCACATCCCGCAGCGCGGCGACAAAAAGAAACTGCTCGAACTGAGTGAGCGCAACGTGCTCAACTACATCCGCGAAAAAGAAAAACAGCAGGAATTGGTCGATCCCGAGCGGCACACCAAACGTATTCTGGAACAGGCCAAGAAAGACCTGCATCTGCCCGAATTGCCGCGCCATATCGAATGTTTCGACAATTCCAATTTTCAGGGTGCCTATCCGGTTTCGGCCATGGTGTGCTTTAAGGATGCGCGACCCAGCAAAAAAGACTACCGCCATTATAACGTAAAAACCGTTGAGGGACCGAACGATTTTGCCACCATGCAAGAAGTGATTACGCGTCGTTACGGGCGTTTATTAGAAGAACAGGCCGAGCTTCCGCAGCTCATCGTAATCGACGGAGGCAAAGGGCAATTGAGTGCTGCCCTTGAAGCACTCGAGGCACTCGGATTGCGCGGAAAAATTAGCATCATTGGCATTGCCAAACGTTTGGAAGAGATTTATTTCCCGGGCGATTCGATTCCGTTGTACATCGATAAGAAGAGCGAGAGCCTCAAGCTCATTCAGAACCTACGCAACGAGGCGCACCGTTTTGGTATAACGCATCACCGCAGCCGCCGCGACAAAGGCACACTAAAAACCGAACTGCATGAGATTGACGGCATCGGAAAGGCTACAGCCGAGAAATTGTTGCTCGAATTTAAGTCGGTAAAGAAAGTGCGTGAGGCGGGCCCAGAGCAGCTCGAAGCAGCGGTAGGAAAAGATAAGGCGGCGAAGTTGCTAGAGTATTTTCGGGTGAAGGATGCTCAGTAATTCAGGATTGCTGCATCCGTCGAACCGGTATCCAGGAAGCCAGTGCTGAAATTGCACAAACCGTAACAGCAATTAAAGCCAGGTCGCCAAACTTAAAATGCACAGGATAGGGCTGTCCTTCTTGTATTAAAACAAGTCCGAAACGATATTGCAAATAAACCACAACGCAACCAATTAAAACACCCGAGATTAAACCGGCAAGACCAATAAGCAAGCCCTCGGTAAAAAAGATGCGGCGAATTGTACTTTGTGGTGCACCCAAGCTGCGTAAGGTTCGAACATCATCGGATTTATCGACCAAAAGCATGGTCAAACAGCCTGTAACATTAAATACCGCGATGATGAGGATGAATGTTAAAATGAGATAAACTGCCCATTTTTCAGAATTGATAATTTTGTAAAGAAGTGCATGCTGTTCGAAGCGGTCTTTTGCACGCAGCTTATTTTGGGAAATTCGTATAGTCTCAGATTTTACAAACTCGAGGTCTGCATTGGGGTTTAGTTTTAACTCAAGCGAACTCAGCATCCCATTTCTGTCGAAAATACCGGCTGCATAGTTGAAATTGATTAACACATACTTTAAGTCGATTTCGGGCTGAATCTGAAAAATACCAATTGGTCTAAGTAGTCCGGATGAGAATGCATCAGAAGGATTCAGGCTATACGATGCGCCCCGTTTCGGTATGTATGCTTCTATGGGTTTATCGATGCTTCGCGTTCCAAGTCCGAGAGAATAGGCTACGCCGCTTCCAAAAATTGCGGCTGATTCGCCGAAACCAAACAATTGTGCATTGCCATCAACTACTGCTTTTTCGACTGTGCTAACCCGAAAATAAACCGAGTCGACACCTTTGAGTGTTGCAACACAACGCGCATCTCCGAACGTAATCAAGCTATTTTCTTCAATAACTTTGCTGATGTGTTGAACACCATCAATATTTTTAATTCGTTCGATTAGCGCAGAGTCATTTTTAAAAAATCGAGGACCATGGGCTTCAATTTTAAGATCGGGATCGAACGTGTTGTATAAATCTACCACCCAATTTTCCAATCCGTTAAATGCGGATAGTAAAATAATAAGTGCAGCGGTACCTGTAGCAACACCAAATACCGAAATTACTGAAATAAGGTTGATCACATGCACCCGTTTCCGCGAAAACAAGTAACGGGCTGCCATGTAAAATGGGAACCTCACGATTGTAGTAGGCGATCTATGTTTTCGAAATAATCGAGGGAATCGTCGATAAAGAAATCTAAATCGGGTACAATTCTCAACTGATTTCGAACTAATTCACCGAGTTTTTTGCGGATTTCGCTTTTCATGAAACGAATGGTATCAAGTAGTTCGTCGGGCTTTTTTGCCTTAAACAAACTTAGATAGACCCTTGCATGACTTAAATCTGGGCTAACACGAACTATTGTTACCGTAATCATTGCCGATCCAAAGTGCATTTGGCTTTCGCGCTGGAAATAAATCGCCAATTCCTTTTGGACTAATCTGGCAACTTTTTTCTGGCGTGTCGATTCTGTATGCGACATTGTTTTGTTTTTAGATTTACAAAACTACCAATAATTCGACGATGTTTATTTCCGATGATTGAGTTGAGGTAAAATATCGAATTTAGATCGCATAAGGCTAGGTCTTAATGCTTATTTTTGAATCATTTGGTTTAAGCTTCCACCAGACTGAAGTACGGGGCTTGATGTTTGGTGCTCGCGATGTTTGGGCTTGGATGGGGCGTATGCTGTAATTTTAGTAAATCATATAGGGCAAGAACCCCGCAAGATCTGCCTAAACCCGCCAGGGATTGTAGGGGAAAGCCCGCAGCCACGAGAGGAACGATTCGGGGCGCGGACTTGTACCGTAAAGCCCGCCCGTGGCGGCCAAAGCAGAAGAAATAGATTGAATGAAACACCCTCAGCAAAACAAGTTTTGAACAATTGAAACAGGCCCCTGCAATCGAAGTATATTTGTATTCTTATGGCCGAACTCGATAACCGCATCCGCAAAAGACCGCTCCTACAAACGCCTATTCAATCTGCCGAATACCTGCAGGGCAAGCTACCTCCGCAGGCTACCGAAATTGAAGAAATGGTGTTGGGCAGTTTAATGCTCGACCGCGATGCCCTATCGAACGTCATCGACTCTTTGAGGCCCGAGACCTTCTACAAAACCGAACACCAGAAGATTTTCGCGGTCATTCACCAGCTTTTCAATCAATCGAAACCGGTCGACATCCTCACCGTTGTGCAGGAATTGCGCAAGGCCGGCGAACTCGATCTGGCCGGCGGGCCAAGCTACATTAGTTTCCTCACCAACCGTGTGGGCTCTACCGCCAACATCGAATACCATACGCGCATCCTCAACCAGAAACACATTCAGCGCGAACTCATCAAGGTGTCGTCGGCCATCATCAATAAGGCCTACGAAGAAGGAACCGATGCACTCGAACTGCTCGATGAAGCCGAAAAGGAGCTCTTCTCGGTTGGGCAAGGCAATATCAAAAAGAACTTCGCCAAGATGAGCGACCTCATCGTGGAAGCGAAGAAGCAAATCGAAATTGCCGGGCAGCAACCCGATGGTCTGAGCGGCATTCCATCGGGCTTTACCGAGCTCGATCGCATGACGGCCGGCTGGCAACGATCCGATTTGTTGATTCTCGCTGCACGTCCGGGTATGGGTAAAACCGCATTCGTACTCGCCCTTGCTCGCAATGCAGCGGTCGATTTCAAAAAACCTGTTGCTTTGTTCTCGTTGGAGATGTCGCGCACGCAGCTTGTGATGCGTCTTATTTCGGGAGAAGCTGAATTGACCAACGAAAAGCTTAAACGTGGTAAGCTCGAAAACCACGAATGGCATCAGCTCGACACCCGTGTACGCGAACTGAGCGAAGCACCTCTTTACATCGACGATACGCCCGCCCTTTCTATTTTTGAATTGCGTGCAAAAGCCCGCAGGCTGAAGGCCAATCACGACATCCAGATGATTATAATTGACTACCTCCAGTTGATGACGGCCGGATCGGAAGTGAAGGGAGGTAACCGCGAACAAGAGATTTCGATGATTTCGCGCTCTCTGAAAGGCATCGCCAAAGAACTCGACATTCCAGTTGTTGCGCTATCGCAGCTGAGTCGTAACGTAGAGCAACGCGGATCTTCAAAAGTTCCGCAACTCTCCGACCTTCGCGAATCGGGTGCCATTGAGCAGGATGCCGATATGGTTATGTTTATTTACCGTCCTGAATACTACCAAATTACAGAAACCGAAGATGGCCGTTCTACGGCAGGCATGGCCGAAATTCATATTGCGAAGCACCGAAACGGAGCACTCGGTTCGGTAACATTGCGTTACATCGGAAACCTGGCGAAGTTCACGAATTTCGAATCGGGTGGCTACGGAGGATTTGGTGCTGCTCCGGTGGCAGGCAGTCCAACAGGTCCAACAGGCGGAAGTCCGGGAGGCGGGATGACGCCCAATACCGATTTTGATGCAGATTCGAACACCATCATCAGAGGGTCGAAAATGAACAACGGCCAGGATCAATGGGATGCGGATGGCATGCCGTATTAATTTTTTGCGCATCTGTAAACTGAACTCCGTACTTTTACGTTGTTGAAATGATGCGTTCGAAATTTAATCTTTTTCTTGTTCTGTTTCTGCTTTGCGGTATTGGCTTGCCATTGAAATCGACTTCGCTGTTCATTCCAATGGACAAAAGTCAGCAGAATCACCTGAAAGCTTATGGAATTGCTTATTGGGTCTTGAAGCAGGAAGTTGAAATGCACTGGTTGCTGAATTATCGTGGCGGTAGTTTTTTAATAAAGCATTTAAAACCCATTGAAGACGAATGTGTGATTCGCGGGGTGAGTTACCAGATAATTGCCGATGCGCAGGCCAATGCCATTATGCAGGAGATTGCCTCGCCCGAAGCGAACATGGATGCCGTGAAGCTCGAGAAGGCGCCGCGTGTGGCTGTGTATTCGCCGAAGGACAAAGCGCCTTGGGATGATGCCGTTACGCTGGTTTTAACGTATGCCGAAATTCCGTACGACGTGGTGTACGATGAGGAAATCATGACCGACAAATTGCCGTTGTACGATTGGCTGCACTTGCATCATGAAGATTTTACGGGGCAATACGGGCGATTCTGGTACGCCTACCGCGGGCAAAAATGGTATCAGGATCAGCAGCAAAGTGCCGAAGATATGGCGCGCCGTCTAGGCTTTGGGAAAGTGTCGGAACTAAAGCTTGCTGTTGCAAAGAAGATCCGCGATTTTACCGTAGGGGGAGGCTTCCTGTTTGCGATGTGTTCGGCTACCGATAGCTACGATATTGCGCTTGCCGCCGATGGCGTTGACATTTGCGAGAACATGTTCGACGGCGATGCAGCCGATCCGGGGATGCAAAATAAAATCGACTTTTCGCATTGCTTTGCGTTTAATGATTTTATCCTGAGTAAAAATCCGGCCGAGTACGAATTCTCGAGCATCGATGCGACGCAAAGCCGCCGTATTCCGGAGCGTGACGATTATTTTGCCCTGTTCGAATTCTCGGCCAAATGGGATCCTGTGCCAACGATGCTTTGCCAGAACCACGAGAAAATCATCAAAGGTTTTATGGGTCAGACCACGGCGTTTTTGAAGAAACACATCAAAAACGAAGTGCTGATTATGGGCGAAAACAAGGCTGCCGGCGAGGCGCGCTACATTCACGGCGAATACGGCAAAGGCACCTGGAGTTTTTACGGCGGGCACGATCCGGAAGATTACGAGCATAAAGTAGGCGATCCACCAACGGATTTGAAGTTGCATCCCAATTCGCCAGGCTACCGACTTATCTTGAACAACATCCTCTTTCCGGCGGCGAAAAAGAAAAAGCAAAAGACATGAGGATTGCGCTGCTCGGCTTTTTGTTTCTTGGTGCAGTTCAACAGTATACGTTCGCACAGAAAATCGATAGTTTGGCACTTCAAATGGACATTGACCGCCGCGTGATTGATCGCACGGCGATGAAAACCCTGGCCATTTGGTCGGGAAGTCAGATAGCCAGCGGCCTGGTGCTCGCCGCCACACAAGATGGTTGGCAAAAGCAGTTCTTCGGGTTCAATGCTGCCTGGAATGTGGTGAATGGAACGCTGGCGTATGCAGGTTTGATGCGGCTGCGTGATGAGGAAGCAGCTTCAGACCCTGTGTTGGCGCTGCACCGTTACACACGCACCGAACGCATTTTGCTGCTCAATTGTGGATTGGACCTCGCTTACATTGCAACAGGCTTTGCGCTGAACAACATGGCCAAAAATACCAATGCGGGTTTGGCATACAATCGCCTCAAAGGCTATGGAACAAGTTTGTATTTACAGGGTGGATTTTTATTGTTGTTCGACAGCATCTATGCATTGGCGCTCAAGCAAGGCTCTGATTATTATCGCACCATTTTGAGGGGCTTGTGGTTTCGGGGCAATGCAGTTGGATTGGATGTGCGGTTTTAGGTGAGGGAAGTAAGCGGGTTCATTCAGGAGCCGAAATTCGAAACGCTTCGCTCGCTAAACGGCATGGGTAAATATCGAATTAGTGCGGTTGCAGGAATAAACGCGACAAAAACAAAAACAAAAACCGGAGTCGCTCGGGTGAGCAATTCCGGTTTTCTTCATCAATAACCCCGGATTGAAATCCGGGGCTATTGAAATCTGCTGCTATTGCAGAATAATCTTCCGAATATCTATCGTATTGCCTTGCGGATCGACGATGTGCACGAAGTACAAACCATTGCCGCCCCAGGTGCCGAGGCTGAGCGTATCGCTTTGCTGGTTGATGTTGGTTTGGAACACCTCCTGCCCGAGCGAGTTTTCGATGCGCAGCTGGTAGCCGTTCATAAGGGCGAAGTTGCCGTAATCGATGGTGAGGGTGCTGCCGGCCGGGTTGGGGAATACCTTGATGGTATTGGTATTGGCCGGAGGTGCCAGCTCGGTAATGAGCGTGTTGATGATGAGCGTATCGGTAACAGTGGTGAGCATGGTATCGTAAACGGTAACTACATTCTCAATGGTAACGGTATCGTAAATGGTGAAGGTGCAGGCATTGAGCGTGTAGATTTGTTGTACTTCTTCGGGGCTCAGAGCGCGGTTCCAGATGCCGATGTCGTCGAGAGAACCGTTAAAGTAATATGGAAACCAACCTGGAGTTTGATTTTGAAAACGGTGGACTCCAAAATAAATCGAATCATTGGCTGCCTCCTGTTGATGCCAGTTGACCATCTATATATACACGATAAGATACCGGTCCCTCAACAACAACGTGATGCCATTCGTCAATACCAGGGAAAGGACAACTCAATATTCCGGCATATGAAACCGCAGGATGCACTATACCGAGATTTTTAGAAAATGGATTAAAGAAGAACCAGATGCCTGTTGGAATTCCATTCTCATTCTCCCCATCCTCACTGAAAATCCAATCTTGGAATTCATTTAAGTTTTGGTTGGTCTTCATCCAAAATGAATAGGTAAAAGACTCGCCCCCGGTTATTGAAGGTCCGGTATAGGTTAATGAGCCTCCATTACCAACCCAATAAGATTGATTATTGTTACCAAATCGATCAGGATGAAGATTTGCACCTGTATTAAACAAATTAAAATTGTCCCCACTCTCATCATTTGCATTCCCGTTAAACGGCCACCAGCCAACCAGTCCATCGGCGGGTAAATACGCCGGTAAGGTTTGTGCCGTGCTCGCTAAACAAAAGCTTAAACTGAGCGCGGCAGTTAAAAATAAATTTGTTTTCATAGGGTTTTCTTTTGCATTGCCAGCCCAGCAATACGGTTAAGGATTAGTATAAAAAATCAGCGTGGGTCAGTTACCAAACTTGCACAGGAGGGAGTCGAAGCCCTAGAAGCAGAATTTGACAATGCCCACGCCTTTGCGTGAGCGCTTGTTTCGACTCTCTGCTTCTTTAGAATTTTCGACTTTTCCTGTGCAGAATTTAGCAAACGCTAATTATGTTAGATTTCTTTCTTTAGGTTTTTCTCAATCGGGTTTGTGTTTGATGGTTCAAAAATAGGGTTTTATGGTTTCGGTATGTATTGTGCGTATTATGTTTTTTTGCACGGTGTTTTATGTCAGGGCGCTGCCCCTTCATTTCTAGCTGCAGGATATAAATGTACAAAGATGGCCGGGCTACGCCCTTTTCTTTATAGGTGGTTGAATCGCCGCCCGTGGTTACAGGTGGCAACAAAGGGTATCGCTCTTACAACTTAGCTAGACCGAGCATGAATGCGATGCATCAAGGGCCGTAGGCTTGACGCCTAAAACACTACGTTTTTTTGAATGAGAAAAGTTTCAATCTACTATCTTTGTTAGAAGCTAAATGAATATACTGGTCGAAAATAAAAGACAGGAACTTGGTGCCTTATGCAAATTGCACAAGGTAAGCGCCCTTTCTTTATTTGGTTCTGTGGCCAAAAGCTCGATGAACGAATATTCGGATGTAGATTTCCTGGTTCGGTTTTCTGACGATATCGATGTACTCGAATATTCTGATAACTACTTCTCGTTATTGCACAAGCTTGAATTGCTATTTGAAAGGCATATCGATTTAGTTTCTGAAAAATCGCTCAAAAATGCGGTGCTGATTGCAGAAATAGAGCGCACAAAGGTTCAAGTGTATGCAGCCTAAGCTTCTAAAATACATCCTCGATATCGAGAGTGTAATTCAGGAAATTGAGATTATTAAAGTAAAAACAGGTAATAATTTCAATCATTTCAAAGCCGATTTTATTTTGCAACGAGCTGTTGAACGGGATCTCGAAATTATCGGAGAGGCTATTCGTAAAATCCTTGAAATTGATCCGGGTTTTCCCATTTCATCGGCAGGAAATATCATTGGATTAAGAAATATTATTGCACATGCTTACGACGCTGTCGAGGCCGAATTAATTTGGGGAATTATTCAAAACAATGTCCCTGCTTTGGCACACGAATTAAACGTGATCCGTAAAAATTCGTAATGCTCTGCATAGAGCAAATCTTAAACGTGGTTATATTTTAAGTCACTGCCCATTAATTCCTTACCACGAACCTACACGTTATTTATCGTGCTTCAGCCTGTGTTCTAAGGCGGCCAAAGGGGCTTCACCTCGAGATTTTCTTAAAACCAAACATCCCATTTCAAATCCCATTTCATTAGCAAATGCGCGATGTGTTGATTAGCTTGCAGGCCCATGCAGAATCGTTTTAAACTTCCCCTTGCTTTCAATGGCAATGTTGTGTTTATTGCTTTGTTGGCGGCCTGGTATTTCATGCCCGATTACCACCCCAAACTCCTGTTTTCGGACTGGCAGCAAATCGGCGAAGCCACTATAAAACGGGAAGATATTGCGCAGCGGGTATCTAATTTCTATACTTACATCCTTGCATTTTTCGGGACAGGAATTGTTACCGCCTTTTTAGCGGGCCTCTCCGTTTTTAAAACGCCCGAAAAACTCCGTCCCTGGTACAATGTACTTTCACTTTGCGGCGCACTCCTTACCCTATCGGCATTCTGGCTGCCCGAATTGCTGCATGTTGCCTGGGGTATTTTGCTCATCGAAGCCTTAACCCTCCCCTTTCAACGTCGCCTCGAAAAACAAT
>CANMGM010000062.1 GCA_947497195.1 Bacteroidota bacterium | reverse complement strand
GAAGATTTTAGACCGCCTCGGACCAAAGAAAATCATCATTGTAAGTTCGGCACCGCAAATTCGATATCCCGATTGTTACGGAATTGACATGGCCAAACTGGGCGATTTCATTGCATTTCAGGCAGCGATTGCACTGCACGAAGAGCGCGGAACAAGCTACATTGTAGAAGAAGTGTATGAACAATGCATTGCGCAGGATAGTTTTCCGAAAGAGGAAATTCGAAATGTGGTGCAACGCATTTACGATGCCTTTACGCCTGAGGAGGTTTCGTTAAAAATTGCATCGCTCGTAAAGCCAGAAAACATTCATGCAGAGGTTGAAATTATTTTCCAAACCCTCGAAAATCTGCATCAGGCAACACCCGGGCATACAGGCGATTGGTATTTTTCGGGCAACTACCCTACTCCGGGTGGAAACAAAGTTGTGAACCGCGCATTCATCAATTACTTCAACAAAGTAAACGAGCGCGCGTATTAAAGTCCGATAGCGCGTAAAAAGCGTGGTGTTTTTGTACGATCAATCTCCCGAAAGCGGTACCCACAAAACAATCGCACAGATCCCATACTGGTGTTGACCCACAATTCGCTTTTGCGATTACCAGCGAATGAAATGGAATGCAGTGAAAGACCACCAAACCAGCGATTGCCATTATACCCTGTAATAAATCGGAATTCGGTGGCAAAAGCCCCCTCTGAATTAAAGATGCGCAAGATATTGTCTTGGGGCAAATAGGCTCCACTTTCAATTGCAATTCCCGGTAAAAAGTAAAGCGTTAAAAACAGATCTTTCGAATTTACAAACGAATGCACATATCCGCCATGTATGGTAAGTGTAGACTGACGCAGAGCAACAGCGCGATTTTGAGGTTGGTAATCGTTAAACAAAACGTTGGGAATCATGGATTGACTTTCGTCGCTGTTTATAAGATTGAATCGATACGATAAACCGGCGATGAAGCTTCCTCCACTTTGCTCCTGCTTTTCGAGTTGCCAGAGCGCTGCACGATACGAAAATCGACTTGGACTAAAACAGTAATATAAATTACTGAACCAGGTAAATGTAAATATATCTGGTCGTTGCGGATAAATTTCGGTTTGTGGATTCCAGTTGGGAATCGTGTTTTGTGGGTTGGATAAGAAATAACCTTGGAAAAGTTGGAACACATTAGAGTTCCAGATTCGTTTTCCGTTGATGCTGAAACGAAGCGCTAACTGTTCGGTTTCGCCTTTCTTTTTATGTTCGGCGGCGCCAAATGAAAATATTCCCAAAGACAAACTCAGCCAGCGATAATCGAAGGTTCCCAGAAAATTAACGCGGGTATTTGGCTGATAAGAAACCAATTGCTTCGCATTAGCAGGGTTTACCAAATCAAACTGTTGGGTGCGGCGCGCAAATTCAAAGGTCAATTGCGGACGGTTGGAAAAGGGCTTGATGTAAACCGAATCGCCACCATTTGGAACTAGATGAATTGCAGATGCATCAATGAAAAAACCCTGATACATCAGAAAAAGAAATATCAGGGCTATCCGAGTCATAAAAAGCATTTACCGCGAAACGGCAATTTTAGTGAATTGTTTTTCGACTGATGTAACCAGCATTAATTGGTAGATTCCGTTTGCCAATCCTTCGGTAGAAATTTGAATTGGAACACCTGCCGCTATTCCGTTAAAGCTGCGAGCATAAACTTCCTTACCGCTCAAATCAAATAAGACAATTCGCAGTTCTTCTTGCGAACCGGCAATCGATGTCAACACCGTAAAATCGCCTGTCGTTGGATTGGGGAATACATGCGTTTTAGCTGAAATGAGTGACTCAACACCCACTGAACTCAAATTAAATGGAGCTGATGTGGCAGAACACCCTTGGTTGGTTACGATAACAGTATAGGTTCCGGCTGTGCTGGGCGTAAACGATGTTAACGTAGCGCCAGCAATAGCAGAATTATTCAAATACCACTGTACTGAGCCGGTTACAGTTCCAACGCTAAGAACTCCTCCGTTATTTGTTATCTGAGGCGTTGCAGGAATGTTTGTGCTTTGCATGATCGCACTGATAGTTTGTGTTACCGCCAATCCCCAACTTTCGGGCTCCGCATCAAATGCATACCATGTTCCATCACTGAATTGTTCGTATGCTGTATTGGCGCCGCTTGTACCATTCTCGGTTGAGTATAGCGATAAAACAACACCCGAACCAGGATTTACTATGTAACCAAGGTAAAAACTACCCGAAACTGTTACCGGACTTGTAAATTGAACCGTAGTGTAAGCATCCGAATTTACATTGGCGGCTATGGTAGAGATTGGAACAGTAGTGCTTGCCAAAATGGTACCCGGAAGTCCACCGGTCCCATTGTCGTCGTAAAGCCTAAATGTTACTTGATAGTTATTCAAGCCGTTGGCCTCAGCAACTGCAAATTTGAACATACCACCCTTAATTTTGGTGTACGGTGCTATCGCGGTGAATTTATCGGCCTTAGCGGAATCGAGGTAGGTATTCGTTCCACAAACAAAGCCAATTGTATCGTTTCCATATAATACTTCTGCTGAAGGTAGTGGAAATCTTAATGTATCCAAACACGTGTTGCTTGGCGGTGGCGGCGGTGTCGAAGAACATGCCTGCGAAGAAAGTATTGAGTTTCGCGGTCCACCAGGAGCAAAAACAGCACGGGCACGCGTTTTTTGTCCGTTGGTAAACATGGTTGCGCAGGCATCATCCATGTAATCCATATAATTTGTAAGCATATCCCCATTCGGACCATTGTTGCAGGAAATCTGCGGCCAGTTGGGGCAACCGCTTGTTGCATCATCCTGAACCGGCGTGTCTGAAACTTCATCGGTTCCGGCAGATCCGGCTTGATTACCGCATCCCGAGGTTTCATTGCCCCAGATGTGGTATAGATTCATCCAGTGACCAATTTCGTGTGTTGCTGTGCGACCAAGATTAAAATAATTGTTAAAGGGATTCGCGGGTGGTCGTCCAACAGTAAAGTAATTCAGCACAACGCCATCTGTGCTAGCTGCATCACCGGGTAATTGAGCATAACCTAAGAGTTGGCTTCCTAAATCTGCTACCCAAATATTTAAATACTGATTCGCAGGCCATGCATTTTTACCTCCCGAACTATTGAATTTTACGGCATCGTCGGTATTAAACGAAGAAACTGTTGTTGAAGTGCGCGTGATTCCGCTTGTTGCATTACCACTCGGATCAACAGTTGCCATACAAAATTCAAATTCCATATCGGATGCAACACCCTGGAAGACAGAAGGTGTGCTGCTGAAGTTCGAATTGAGTTTTCGGAAATCTTCATTCAACACATCTATTTGCGATAAAACTTGTGCATCACTTATATTCTCAGTATTATTTGCATACACTACATGCACCACAACTGGAATTGTATACACCACACGTTGAGCTTCGCTATGCGCTGCAAATTGTTCGTAGTTTCTGGTATGCTCTGCAATTGCCTCGCGCCGCGCCGCAAAATCAGGATCGAGCATTCTACGTTGGTAAACATCCATCGAACCGCATTTGTGACTCTGTGCTATACCGAAAGAGCTTAATAAAGCAGCAAAAATGCTGGTGCTAAAAAGTTTTTTCATCGTTTAAAATTGGTGCTGCAAGTTACAATCCTTGTTTTAGTGGCAACAAGATGATTTCAATTTTTTCTTACACTTTCATTTAAATTTCGCCTTCCCATTTAGCAACTACATACGTTGCCAAGCAATTGCCCAGCACATTTACCGAGGTACGGCCCATGTCCATCACTGCATCTATCGCTAGTATCGCGAACGCTTTTTCGGGTTCCAACCCAAGTGAAGCAACCGTGCTTACCAGAATTAAAAACGAAGCCCCTCGCACGCCAGCAACTCCTTTCGAAGTGAGCATCAAAATCAGACACATTTGAATTTGCTGACTGAGACTTAAATCTACGCCACAGGTTTGTGCTACAAAAACAGAGGCCAGCGAAAGATAAAGCGTTGTACCATCGAGGTTAAAACTATATCCGGTGGGCAAAACAAACGCTACAACCTTACGTGGAATTCCCATTTTCTCGAGATTCTCCATCGCCTTCGGCAGGGCAGCTTCTGAACTAGCCGTTGAAAAAGCTATCGAAAGCGGTTCTGAAACGGTTTGGATGAATTGCTTGAAGGGCAAGCGAACGATTAACCCAATCGGAACAAGAACCAGCAAAACAAAAGCTACCAAAGCCGCATACAAGGTTAAAACAAGAAGAAGTAAATTCTTGAGATTGCCGATTCCCATCGTTGCAACCGAATACGCAATGGCGCCGCCAACGGCAAGTGGCGCGAAATACATCACAATGTCTGTAAACTTAAACATTACCTCCGAGAGGCTTTCAGCAAAATCGAGCATCGGACGCTTCTTCTCTTCGTTTTTAATCATGGCCAGTCCGATTCCGAACAAAATGCTGAAAACCACAATCTGCAGAATTTGATTGGTTGCGATAGATTTGGCTATGTTCTCAGGGAAAATATCGAGAATAACATCGTGACTTTGTTTCTGCTCGAGCAAAATTCCGGCTTTTTTCTGATCCTTGTCGCTAGCACTGAACGAGGTTCCAACACCCGCCTGACTCAAATTGATGGCTGCCAGTCCGATGAAAAGTGCCACAGTTGTTACCACTTCAAAATAAACGATGGCCTTCAATCCCATTCGCCCAACTTGCTTTAAACTCGAATGGCCTGCTATACCAACAACGAGCGTAGCAAACAAGAGCGGTGCAATGATCGTTTTAATAAGGCGTAGAAAAATATCACTCAATACTTTTAAGGATTCGGCAATCTGCGGAAAATCGTAGCCCGTTTCAACACCAATTGCCATGAATAGTAAAATCCACATTGTAAGGGATTTTCTATTGATCAGATAAACAAATGATACAATCAAAGCGATCCAACGAATGGAGGCAAACACGCCCGGATGCCATTCGGTAAGATGCGTACCTTGAATGACGCTAAATGCTGCAGCAATTGCTAAAAGAATGGCACTCGAAATTCCCGAAATGAAGCTTTTCATAAAAAACAAAACTAATCAAATTCATTGCTGCGTTTTTGATTGACGCAAATCTTTAGTTTTGCAGGACTAAATCAAAAACAAATTATGGGACTTTTAGACCCTGTTGCCTGGGCCGGACTTTTCAGTGTAGAAGGAATTGTGATGCTGCTTTCGCTGAGTGTATTGGAAATTGTGCTTGGTATTGACAACATCATTTTTATATCGATAGTAGCCGGGAAATTGCCGCGTTCATCACAAAAGCGCGCTAGAATGGTTGGTCTTAGTTTGGCTTTAATTTTTCGCGTTATGCTACTCTCTGTAATTTCGTGGATTGCCGGATTGAAAGAGCCACTAGTAAACATTGGTAGTTTTGGAGCTTCTGGACGCGATTTGATTTTGTTCGCGGGAGGTTTATTCCTTACTGTAAAGACAATCATGGAAATCGTTGAAAAGATTCGTCACGATGAATCCTCACCCGACGGAAGTGGCGCAACTACTATTGGATTTTCGAAGGCGATTGTTCAAATCGTTCTGCTCGACATTGTATTTTCGTTTGACTCCATCCTCACTGCAGTGGCAATCTCTAGTAATCTGGTAATAATGGTGCTGGCGGTTGTAATCGCTATACTCATAATGATTGCTTTTGCCGGTGTGGTGAGCGATTTCATCAATAAGTACCAAACCATTAAAATGCTGGCATTGGTGTTTTTAGTTGCAATCGGACTCGTATTGATTTTCGAATCGCTCCATTTTGAGCAGAACTATCCCAATGTACACCTGAAAAATTATGTGTATGTGGCGATGGCCTTTTCGCTTGCAGTTGAATCGTTAAACCTGCTGCGAACTCGTTCGGCAGCTCGACGTACACGCGAAGCGAATAAAGCACAGAATAATTCCTAAATTGTGGCATGAATTTTAGGTGCCAAATAAAAACATATCATATGAAAACCATAGCTGCTGCTTTTCTGTTTTGCACATCAATTACAGCAAATCTCAACGGACAGAATTTAATAAACCAGGCTACAAATGCCATCAACAATGCCACACAGAATTCGGGCGGGAGAGGCTCAAACCTGAGCAACGATGAAGTTGTGTCGGGCCTTAGAGAAGCCTTAGACATTGGCTCGAAGAATGCCTCCGGATCGGCCTCTAAACGTGATGGTTTCCTTAAAAATAGTTTGATAAAAATTCCATTTCCCAAAGAAGCCAAAGTGGTCGAAACCAAAGCGCGTCAATTGGGAATGGGTTCTCAGGTAGATCGTTTTGTAACCACAATGAATCGCGCAGCCGAAGAAGCATCTAAAGAAGCGGCTCCGGTTTTTGTGCAGGCCATAAAAACAATGACCATTACGGATGGCATCAACATTTTAAGAGGCGGCGACAATGCGGCAACAATGTATCTAAAAGGCCGAACAAGCAACGAACTCACCACTAAATTCTCGCCGATTGTTAAGAAAGCCATACAAAAGGTTGAACTTACCAAGTACTGGAAGCCAATCATCACTTCTTACAATAAAATACCGGGCGTTAAAAAGCAAAATCCGGATTTGGATCGTTACGTAACCGAAAAAACACTTGAAGGTTTGTTTACCTTACTTGCACAAGAAGAAGCTAAAATCAGAAAAGATCCTATGGCGCAGGTAACCGATTTGCTTCGTCGGGTTTTTGGAGGGCGATAGTATTTGTAATAAGAACAGAAAGAAAAAATCCGCTAAACAGGCGGATTTTTTTATGCGTTTAGCTAGCAATGGGAAGGGATAAATCTATCACTGCATTTGCTATCTTTGCCCGAAATTTTGCCCCGCATACGTATGGCTGTAAAACACACAGAAGAGCAAGAAGAATTGAGTTTCGAAGCGTTTCGTTCGGTGGTTCTCAACGACTACCGAATTGCCTGCGAAAGTCGTGAAGCCAGCCTTCTGGGCCGTAAAGAAGTTCTCACCGGGAAGGCCAAATTTGGCATCTTCGGCGACGGAAAGGAAATTGCCCAGATTGCCATGGCAAAAGCATTCAAGAACGGAGATTTCCGCTCGGGGTACTACCGCGACCAAACCTTCATGTTTGCCGCAGGGCTTCTCAGCGTTCAGCAATTTTTTGCCCAGCTTTATGCTCATGCAGATGAGCAGGCCGAACCCATGTCGTCGGGCCGATCGATGAACGGACATTTTTCAACCACCACAGTAAACCCCGATGGATCGTTTCGAAATTTGAGCGAATTGAAGAATTCATCGGCCGACATCTCCCCTACTGCCGGACAAATGCCGCGTTTGTTAGGGCTTGCTCTTGCATCGAAGTTATTTCGCAACAATGAACAGCTGCATGACTTTTCCTCGCTGTCAGCAAAAGGAAATGAAGTAGCTTTTGGCACCATTGGCGATGCGAGTACATCCGAAGGGCATTTTTGGGAAACGATGAATGCTGCAGGTGTATTGCAAGTTCCGCTTGCCATGTCGGTATGGGACGATGGCTACGGAATCTCGGTGCCGACCAAATACCAAACGACCAAAGCCAGTATTTCGAAAGCACTCGAAGGCTTTAAAGAAGAAGGCGAAGGCAATGGTATACTGATTTACCGTGGAAAAGGATGGGATTATCCAGGCTTGGTCGAATTGTATGAAGAAGGCGTTGCGCGTTGCAGATCTGAACACAAGCCCGTGCTGTTTCACATAACCGAAATCACACAACCACAAGGACATTCAACCTCTGGATCGCATGAGCGCTACAAGTCGAAGGAACGCTTGCAGTGGGAAACTGAATTCGATGGTCTCAAAAAGATGCGCACATGGATGCTCGAATCGGTTATTGCTACTTCCGAAGAGCTCGATGCGATTGAAAACAATGCGCGCGAAATGGTTAAGAATGCGCGGCGATCGGCATGGGACGAATTCCAGAAATCAATATGCGAACTGCGCGAAGAGATCCTTCCATTGCTAACTGCATTGGCTCAAATAGCCAACAATGATGCAATCAATACTTCCGTAAACGAACTCGCTTCGAACAAGGAGCCTTTACGTCGCGACATTATCGAAACAACACGCAAAGTGTTGCGTGCATCTGTGAATCAGAACGAAACCCTTGAACGCGCAGCTGTTGCAGCCTGGCTTCAGCAAACGAACACCAAAAGTATCGAATTGTATTCCTCCTGGTTGTATGCTGAAGGAAATGGCTCTGCTTTGAAGGTAAGCCCGGTTGAACCTGTTTTTGGAAACGATTCGACACTGGTTGACGGACGCGAAATTCTGCGCGACAATTACGATGCAATTCTCGAAAAAAATCCTTTGTTCCTCATTTTTGGTGAAGACGCCGGCAACATTGGCGGTGTGAACCAAACACTCGAGGGCATGCAGAAGAAATACGGCGAACTTCGGGTTTCGGATACCGGAATTCGCGAGGCAACCATCGCCGGACAAGGCATTGGGCTCGCCATGCGCGGTTTGAGACCTATCGCCGAAATTCAATATCTCGATTATCTGCTTTACGCTATTCAGATTCTAAGCGACGATTTAGCCACACTGCGTTACCGTACGAAAGGAAAGCAAAAAGCGCCACTTATTATTTCTACACGCGGCCATCGCTTGGAAGGTGTTTGGCATTCGGGCTCACCAATGGGCATGATTATTAACTCGCTGCGCGGGATGTACATCTGTGTTCCCCGCAACATGACTAAGGCGGCAGGATTTTACAACACCCTACTTGCCGCCGATGATCCGGCTTTGGTTATTGAACCGCTCAACGGATACCGAACGAAGGAGCAACGCCCTGATAACATGGGCGATTTCCGCGAAGCATTGGGTAAGGTTGAGATTTTGAGAGAAGGAAGCGATTTAACACTCCTAACCTATGGTTCATGCTGCAAACTTGCGCAAGAGGCCTGTGCACTGCTCGAATCAGCCGGCATTTCGGTTGAACTCATCGATGCACAAACACTGGTTCCGTTTGATTTGAATCACGACGTATGCACTTCAGTAAAGAAAACTGGGAAGCTTCTAGTTGTTGATGAAGACGTACCAGGTGGTGCAAGTGCTTACCTGTTGCAGCAAGTTCTGGAAATTCAGGGCGCATTTCGTTACCTCGATGCAACACCTGTTACACTCGCCGCAAAAGAACATCGTCCGGCTTATGGTTCTGATGGCGATTATTTCTCAAAGCCATCGGTCGACGATATGTTCGAAACGGCCTATGCCATGATGCACGAATACAATCCACAACGCTATCCGGATCTCTTCGCATAATGATTAAAAGCACCGAAGCCGACTCACACTACGACGCACTCGATCAAATGAGTGTGCGCGAATTGCTCGAAAATATAAACCGCGAAGACCAAACCATTGCACTAACCGTGCAGAAGACTATTCCTGCAATTGAACCGCTTGCCGAAGCTATCGCCGAACGCATGCAACAAGGTGGTCGATTATTTTACATTGGCGCTGGCACTTCGGGAAGACTTGGAATCGTCGATGCGTCTGAATGTCCGCCAACCTATGGCATTGAATTCGACCGTGTAATTGGGTTGATTGCAGGTGGTGATGCCGCCATTCGTCGCGCGGTAGAATTTGCAGAAGACGATTTCGATCAGGCCTGGAAAGACATTCTGGAATGGAATCCACAACCCAATGATACAGTAATTGGCATCGCTGCTTCAGGAACAACGCCCTATGTTATGGGTGGTGTGAGCGATGCACGCAAAAACGGATTACTTACCGGCTGCATCACCTGCAATGCCGAAAGTCCGCTTGCTGCATTGGTCGATTTTCCAATTGAAGTGGTCACCGGACCCGAGTTCGTTACCGGTTCAACCCGCATGAAGGCCGGAACAGCGCAAAAGCTGGTGTTGAATATGATTAGCACCACGGTGATGATTCGTCTTGGCCGTGTTAAAGGAAATAAAATGGTCGACATGCAACTGAGCAACCAAAAACTGGTTGTTCGCGGAACGCGCATGTTGATGAAAGCACTAAATTTAGATGAAGAAGAAGCTAAATCGTTGTTATTACTACATGGTAGTGTTCGAAAAGCGATAGAAGCTTCAGGAATGCAATAAATCCAAGAGCCGAATCCACTTATAATTCCCTCAAAAATAAATTATGGCTCATCCCTGGCACGATATCAGCCCACGTCCCGATAATCCCGAATTAGTTCACGCTATTGTCGAAATTCCCAAAGGGAGCAAGGCCAAATTCGAAATCCACAAGCCGAGCGGACTCCTCAAACTCGACCGCATGCTGTTTTCGGCGGTGCACT
>CANMGM010000061.1 GCA_947497195.1 Bacteroidota bacterium | reverse complement strand
ACCCGAAAAATTTGCCATATTACTTTATCTGCAACATAAAGAATCAGGAGCTATTCGGTTTTTGAAGCGAATGGCATTGATTGATTTGCGATGAATGATTTAAGATAAATTAAATACGCTGGTTTTTTCGTGCCCATTCTGCCAGTGAAATAAGCCATACGAGGAGTAAAAAAATACAGGCACCCGGAAATACAATCATCCACCAAGCATCGGGTTGCGCATGCCCTTTACGCAACAAGCCTCCCAGTGTAACGGCGTCGACCGGCATGCCGATTCCGAGATACGATAAACTGCTTTCGGCCAGGATGCTTCCTGCAATAAGAAATGCCATTTCGATAAACAAAACGCCCATCGTTATCGGTAAGGCATGCTTAAAGATAATGCGGTACCATGGATAGCCTGTTGCCCTGCCGGCTTCAATAAACGGCAAATCACGGGTGCGAAACATTTCAGCGCGGGTTAATCGTGCGATGCCGGTCCAATGTGTTAGACCGATGAGCATAATAACAAGGTACATGCTTCGTTCGCGGAACAGCGCCGCAAAAATAAAGATCAGGAGCAGTTTGGGTATTGCGATGAAAATTTCGGTAAAACGTTGAATGAAATTATCGATTGGAAATATCAATGTTTTTTCAAACCATTTAATTCGGCGCAGGAAGCGGCTGCATCCGATAAAACAAAACAGGGTGATGAAAACAAGAATACAGCTCCAAAAAAAGGCTGCAGAGAATTGAAAAAATCCGTCTGCCATGGCATCGGTAATTGCAAAGCTGCGTACCTGAAATGCCCAGAATATTCCAAACACCAGACCCGGAATGCCGAACAGAAGTGTACTTCGGGAAATTTTTAAGCGGTCGTTTCCGAAATATCCGGCAAATGCACCGAGTATTATCCCGATTAATGCGGCGATTACAGCAGCAAAAAAGCCAATTTTTACGGATGCTGAAATCCCATGTATGATTCCCGCCAGTAAATCGTTCCCCAACTGGTCGGTTCCCAACTGGTGTTTTTCAAAAAATCTTGCCGGTCGTATTTTTCCGTTTGAATCCTTTACAAATTGTTCGGTTGCTGGACCACAATAATCGCGGTTTAACTTATCGGGTTTGTTTGGCGACCATGGAATGGGGGCTGCGATGAGGAAGTCGGTTTGCATTTCCTTCCAAACCGCAATATCGAATTGTATGGTCTCCTGATTTCCACTTTGTTCATCGGCAATTGTTTCGCTGCGGGTTGGGTAGAGGATGTTGCTGAATGCCGGAAACCAGTAATTTCCTTTGTAGCTCACATACCAGGGCTGGTCGGTCGCAATAATGCCTGCGGTAAAACTGATAGCCATCAAAAAGTAAACAGGCCATCGCAATCTTCGCGGCACACGCTTACGCATTTTGAAGAATGCCCAATCCTCGTTTTGAAAGATTTTTTTAAGCATCCTTATTGTTTTTTTTAGACAATCGAATCCGTGGATCAACCAGTGCGATACCAATGTCTGAGAGCAAATATCCCAGCATGGTGAAGAGTCCGAAGAGCGTAAACAGGGCCACTATCATTGGGTAATCTTTCGATAGGGTGCTCTCGTATATTTCGAGGCCCATGCCAGGTATAGAAAAAATTGCTTCTAGGATAACCGATCCGCTTATCAATAGCGGAAAGTATTGTCCCAGCAGTGTAATCATCGGTATGAGCGCATTGCGTAATGCATGGTGCACGATTAGATGCTGCAAACTTAAGCCACGTGCTTTTCCGGCAAGGATATAGTCTTTGCGCATTTCGGTTTGCAATGCCGAACTAAATTGGCGGTATAAAAATCCAAATGAGCTCAGCGCGTAAACCAAAATTGGTAATACAAGATATGGCGGATAGTAAACCAATCGCCTTAAAAATGGCCAGTTTGCATTAAAATCGGCAGGATTGCGGATGCCGCTGCCCGGAAACCAGTCGAACATATCGGGGTTGGCAAATAACAAAAGACTCAGGTTTGCGAGGAAAAACAAGGGCAAAGCCCAAAATGCAAAACTCGAAGCATCTACTATTTTTGAAAAAATATGAGTGGGTTTGAGCGTTTTAAAAATTCCCGCAAAAAAGGCCATAAAACAGGCGAGCGCCAAGCCCAAACTCATAATGATTAGCGTCCATTTTATTTTAGATCCAATGTGCTGCGATACAGGCTGTCCGTCGCGAAACGAAATGCCAAAATCTCCGCGCAAAACGCCCTTGCGATCGGCGCCATTTCCCCAAAGCCAGCGGTGATATTGATTGTTAATTCCATGATAACGAATTGCTGGAAGCCATTGTTTCCACCATGAACCTTGTTCGAGCGCCTCATTCAGTAGCGCCTCACTAGTTGTCCAGTTTTCTGAAACAAGTTGCAATCCCGGGAAAATGCGGAGCAGGTTATTCAATGAATCGGTTCGTTCAACTCTTCTCTCCAGCGAACTTGTCCTACTCATTTGATAAATCAGATTGTTAATGCTAATTAAGTTGTTTTTAAATGCCGGGCGATTAAATGGAAACTCGGAGGTGTTGACCTGCTTTAGCAATGTATCGGTACGAAGCAGTGTGTGAAACCACTGCATCGTTTTTTCAGGATTTCCTATTTTACGACCAATGCGGAAAAGCATGTTGCGTTGATCGGAATCTGCAATGCGATACAGCGTGTCACAATCGGCCCATGTTTCGATGGTTAGATAAAAAACAGGTAAGTCGAGACCGAGGTTCTTACGGCGCGCTGTTAATGTATTTGAGGAGTTGTTTGAGCCGGAAACATCGTTAGTTTGATCCATATCCCGAAGCGGATCGCCCGGTGAGAATACACTAATTACAAATGCAAGTACTGAAATTACCAGCAATGTGGGAATAAACCAGAACAAGCGTTTAAGCAGAAAGCGAATCATTGCGTATCTGTTTTAAGTGCGCCAAACCAGATATGGGGTCGTTCACGATAGAGGGTATCGATTCCGAAACGTTTGTGCAATGCATATTTTCGCGTGGCATTGAAGAGAAAAACATAGGGCTGTTCATCCTGCACAACATTTTGTATATCGTGCATGATGATTTTTCGCGTTGCGGGGTTCAATTCGCTGTTTGCTGCTTCAATTAAGGAGTCTGAATAGGCATTGCCAAATCCCACGAAATTACTTCCCCCATTCGACCAGCTTTCGGAGTGCCATATTTGACGTGGATCTTCGGGTTGTGTAGCAGATGACCATGCGCCCAGCATCGCGTCGAACTTGTGTGCGTATGCCTGTTCGTAGAAGGCCGAAAATTCGAGTCCATCCGGCTTTATATCAATTCCAACCGTGTAAAACGCATTTTTAATGAGTTGAACCAGTTCGCCCGTAACTGGCGAAATCATGTAGCTTAGTGAAAATGAAAATGGAACACGTTTGCCATCGATGATTTTATCGCGGATGTTATCGCCATCGGTGTCTGTCCAGCCAGCGTCGGTTAATAGCGATTTGGCTTGTTCCAGATCGCGTTTCAGCAGTTTTTGATTTGGGTCGTAGTCTTCCTGTCCAGGTAAAATAAATCCCGAAATCGGGTATGCTTTTCCTTTCGTAATAACCGCAATAATTTCGTCGACCGGCATAATCAAGGCCATTGCCCTGCGCACCTGTCTGTTGGTGAAATAAGGAACACGCCCTGCTTCGGGTTTCATGTTCATGCCCATATAGGTATAACTGAATGAATTCGTTATTCCTGAGTAATATAATTCGTTAAAGCCGCTTTTACCTTGCAAACGCATCAAGGCAGGTGCCGATAATTCGGGTGAGAAATCAATTTCTTCACGTTTCAAGGCCAGAATAAGTGGCTCCATTTCGCGAATTACCTTGAAGATGATGCGCTCTGGGTTGTTTTGATTCTGCGGTAATGTGCTGGAATCTCCCCACCAGTTTTTTTTCTTTCTCAGGATAATCTCACTGCCGCTATTCCATGTTTCCAATTTATATGGGCCAAGTCCATCCATTTGTTTTGCAACACGTGCCTTGTCGGGATGGTTAAAGGCATTGAGGAAATCAATTGCCTGATCTTGAATAGTGATTGCATTCGATTCATCGTTTAATTGATCAAAACGATACTTCCCCAAAACATCCTTTGGATCCCAAAAATCGCGCTGCAGCAGGACAACATACGACAGAAGATTCGAATTATCGAAGTACTTCTTTTTCATGCGCATTGAAAATGCATAGGGATTATTCGGATCTCGATCAACCGATTCGACATTTGCGAAAATGGATTTCATATCGGATGCATTAACACCAGGGCAGATAAGCGCTTTTAGGCTAAAAATAGCGTCTTCAGCAGTAACCTCCCGCCCATTATCCCAACGCATTCCTTTGTTCAAAACACAGATGTAGGAAAGCGAATCGGATTGAATTATTGGCGCAATTTCAAGTGCATCCGGCACAAGTTTGCCACGCGCAAGGTCAATTGACATCAGTTTTTTCTGTGTGCATTGCTGAATCATGCGCTGATACCCATCGTTGTTGTTTACTGGATGTAAGCCTTTGGGTTCGGCCAAAATATGCACAATTACGCTATTGTCGCTGAAGTTACGGTGCTCAACACAGGAAGCAAATTGCAATAACGCTACACTCGTAATAAATGAAAAAAGCGCATTTTTACCCTTGAGACTACCAATCTCTTTGCGAATAAATTGAAGGCTAATTCTACATTTTTTCGAACGCATAAATTGCTTAGCGAATAAAACGCAGATGATTTATCTGTTTCAAATCATTAAACACAAATTCATACACGCCGGGAGCCCAATTGTGCACATCGATTACAAGCGCATCTCCTCCTAAATGATTTATTGATTCAATCAATTGGCCAGCCGAATTAAATACCTGAAGTGAATATGATTTAAAAAAATCATTTACCTGACGGATAGCAATCTGGTTGGCTGAAGGGTTTGGGTAAATGTAAAAACCTGTTTGAATTACATCTTCAATTCCAACTTGTTTAATGACCTCTATGGTGAGTGAAAATGTATCTGTATCACATTCGTTGTCTACAATCTGAACAACATCCCATAAATATTCATAAGGGAAATTATAGACAACAGAATCGCCCACCAATACAGTATCGTTAACCAACCATGTCGAGGTTTGATTGGCAGAAGTATTCGCTTCAAAAACGACTTCAAAATTGGAAATTTGATTCCATGTAAATCCAATGATCGGACTAGCTCCCGCGGTTACAGTTAGCGCACCGGCAATACCAGGACAGCCATTAAAATCAATATAATTGGCTATGTAATCTGTATTTGAAAAAGGATTAGCCTGTGTAGAAAGTGCGGTTGGATTTGTAAGGCCTGTGGAAGGTTGCCATACAACCGATTGTACACCTGAAATGCTTAGAGTTACCGGCTGATTATTGCACGAAATACCACCTCCCTCTAGATTCGGCGTTACCGGTTGAAGCACATTAATCGTAACGGTATCGCGGGCAATACACGAACCGTCGATACTTCCGGTTACGATGAAACTTATCGTTTCTGTGAGCGTGGCCGAAGGATTGGCGGCGGTGCTGTCGCTTAACAATTGGCCATTATTCCAAGTGTATGAATTTCCTCCTGCAGCTAATAGCTGAATTTCGCTACCGGCGCAGATGCTGGTGTCGTTTCCGGCCGAAATTGGAGCCGATCCTCCAACCTGAATGTAAACTGAATCAACAGCCGTACAACCTTCCGGCGTTGTAGATTGGATAAAATACCAGGTGTTTTCTAACGGATTTGCTATTGGATTGAGTATAGAGGTATTCGAAAGTGATGTATTTTGAAGCCAGGTAAAGTCGGTAGAACTGCTTGCCGCTAATTGTGCACTTGTTCCGGCGCAAACTGTTATTCCTGCACCGGCATCAACAATGGGAAGTTCGTTTACTATAAAACTTACTGAATCAGTTGCTTCACAAAAACCTGTTGCACTAATTGAGGCGTAGATTGTTCCGGAACTGAGGGGGGTTAATCTTATTGCATTGAAGCTTGTTTCGATAAAAGGAATTGCAGAAGACCATACGACCTGAGAGGTTGAAACAGCTTCTAATTCGAGTAATTCACCCGCGCAAATTACCGGTGTGTTGGTTGAAAGTTCTAAAGGAAGAGACGGAAGAATGGTGATAAGAATTGAATCGCGTGAAGAACAGGTTTGATTGAACGATGCGTTCAAATAAAAATAACCTGAATTTTCCGGACTAACAGATTGGTTTAGCAGGTTTATCGAAGAGAGCAACGGATTGGCATCCCAGAAATAATTTCCTTCAGCACTTGCATTGAGAATAAACTCTTCGCCTTGGCAAATGCTTGCATTTTCGCCAGCGTCTATAAGCGGTGCACTGCTTACAATTGCTTTAACCTCGATGGTTTGGTTCAATGTACATGAATTTAAAAAATACGATGTAGTTTGAGAAACGAATGGCTGTATTGAAGTTTCGTTTCCTAAATTGAAATTATTTGAAGCGCTTCCCCATGCATAGGAATAATCACTGCTGTTCAATGCACTAAGGGTAACGATACCCGAATTGCAAATTGTATCGGTAGAAGCCGTAAGATTTTCAGCTACTGGCATATCCGAAACAACCACTCCATTGCCGCCTTTTGTTGCCCCGTTGGGAGGGAATTCGTTCATGTTATTTGAATCGGTCGTGCCATTGTTACCTCCGGCAACCGAAGCAGTTGCTGGTAAATTAGGGACGGCAATGTATCCACCTCCACCTCCGCCACCCGGCCCTTGTGTTTCTACGGATAAAAATGATAAATCCTGATTTCCGCCGTTTCCTCCATTTGCCTGAAGTGTTAAATTTCCAACACCGGCAGCTGTTTGGATGATGATTGCGCCACCACCACCACCACCACCGGCTCCATCGTTGCCGCTGGTAGTTCCATTCGCGCCATTTGCTTTTAATGTGCCATTTCCGGTAACTGCTGCAAAAGAACGAATCAGAATGATTCCGCCTCCGTTTCCTCCATTACCAGCCGCCGAAGAACCACCGTCGCCTCCGCCTCCGCCTCCGCCCATGAATGCGCGATTATCGGCATATTGAAGCGGCTTCCCTCCAAGTCCTCCAACGTTTCTTCTGTCATCATCGTTACCGGGTGAAGTTCCTGGCGCAGTCGTCAGAGCATTAATACTTCCGGATGTATGCGAATATCCTCCTTTTCCACCACCGCTGCTGTTGCTGTTTGCAAATTGCGGACTTTCGAGATTCCATGCAGTAATGTAATTGTTGCTAGAATTGTCGGGATTGCCTAATCCTGTATAATTCGAAACGTTACCAGCATTGGCGCCACCACCACCACCTGCGTTATGCCCATTTCCACCACCACCACCATTTGCCGCGGCACCGCGACACAATCTTCCTCCAAAAGCATCATATTCGGTAAGCCCGCCAGCAATACCCTCGCCCTTTTGAGCACCATAATTTGTGTTCGAAGTGGTAGCATATTCTTGCACGCCCCACCAAGCATCTGTAGGTGTTGGATCTATACCACCACGAAATCCTTTACCCGAAACATCAATTGAATTGTTTGAATTTAGCGTTACTGCACTGTCGATTTCGATGGCAACAACGCCTCCTGTACTTCCATCCCATTGTGGGGTAATAATTCCACCCGAGCCCGAAACAGTTAATTCGTTGTAGCGGGGTACGCGTACAACCTGCGTTTTACCAGATGCCAGATAACTGTTTTGCAAGCCGCACATCAATTCGATCTGGCTCGAATTCGGAACCAATTTCACCTCTGCCCATTCGAAATTTCCCGCTCCATTGTAGTTCGATATCGTTCCAAATTCGGGTACATTTCCACTTATAATTTGAGCCCCCTGCATTTGAATGATTAAAAGCAAATCGCCTGCAGTTAATACACTAGAGAATCGATTATTGGAATTTAAGTTTGAATTTGAAACCTGAATCGTAGTCGCGCCGGCAACCGCATTGGAGCTTAGTGAGGTGTACTCATTTACTGCAACTGCAGAAGCACTTATGGAGCGTAATCCATCTTTTGCCCGTTGAGCGTTTAGAAAAGATAAATTCAAAAAAATAAATAATACGGCTATAGCTTTTTGCATAAATTCTAATTTCATGCGCAAGTTAGGAGAAAATTCACAATCTGTAAAAGGCCTGTTTGTAAATCTTACAAGTCCAAATCTAAAATATCCCTAAAACGCATCGATCCAAGTGCGCACCATTAATCGTTCCTTCTTCGATTCAGGCGGATTGGTGAAGGCTGTTCTGTTGTGCAACAGGATTGTGTTGTTGAAAATTAGCATATCGCCAGACTCCATGGCATAACGGAATTGATTTTCCGGTTTGTTAAGGAATTTGTCCAGCTCGTTGAGTGCTTCGATGTATGCCTCCGGAAGCGGAATTTCGGCTTTTTCATGACCGCGTTCGATCCAGTAGCGCATGTATCGGAATACCGGAATTTCGCTTTCATCATTTAGCACCGGAAATCGGTTTGCTCGCAAATTTTCCATCGAAAATTCAGTGCCCGGAGTTACAATATCACGAATTACCGGTATTTTCAAAAGGGCAGAACACTCGGGCATTAAACGTTCGGCATACTCCAAAAAATCGAGCGCATTGGCCAATAGCGATTCACCTCCTGAAAGTGCCGGTCTAATACACAACAAACCAACGTATTTGGGATAATAATTCAGCGCCGAACTGTCGGTATGAAAGCCCGTTGTATCGTGCGTTTGGCTAACCGGAATGCGCGATTCGCGGTAATCACCGCCATAATCCTTTACATCGTAAAATGCTCCGTAGCGTGTATTAAGTCGGCCCAATAGCAGGCAGATTTTTTCATACACAGTGCGTTGCAATGCTTCATTACTATCCGAAATACCTGTTTTTACTATGAAAAATCCTGGTCTTTCATTCACTAAATTCAATACGTGTTTTTTGGTCAGCCATTCCGGAATATTTCCCTGTTGAATTTGCTGTTCCTCACTTGTGTCGAGCTGAATGATTACCTCTTCAGGATTGGGAACAACATTCCATGTAAGCTGCATCATTTAATCAATTTAAAAGCTACATGAAGGGGAATTCCATCCAGTGGAGTAAAAAATTCGGGATCTTGTTCGATATGCGTCTCGTTAATGCGCAATTCTTTTACTGTAGGAATTTTTGAAAACCCAGCTGCATTGAAACAAGCAAAATAATCTTCCCATGTTTTATGCACGCACTGCACATTCACCGGCACACGATCGAGCCGCCAAATCTGGCCGGGAAAAAGCGTGTTGCGGCCGCTGAAATAATTGCCATTCGGTTCAAAATAAAAGGGGAATTCTTTCTTTCGTAAAAAGGGAAGCGATGGATGCGGAACGGCCATAACGAAACGACCGCCCGGCTTTAGGATTCGAAAGATTTCTTTTATGGTTTGTGCACTTTCTTCAACATTTAAGTAATTGAAAAGAAACATCGCCAAAACTAAATCGAACGATTCGCTGTCATACTCAGCCATGCTGCGCGCATCACCAACTGAATAGCTAATGCCCTCCGTTTCGATGGATTTTGCCGCATCGATCATTTTCTCCGAAATATCCATCGCAACAACCGATGCTGCTCCGCGATTTATCAATTGCCTCGAAACATATCCCTCACCGCATCCAAGGTCAAAAACGCGCGCATCTTTTATGGGTTCACACATGTCGAGCACAAAAGGCCGGGCCGAATAATCAGATAGTAATATCGGTTTGGTGCGCTGCCAGTTTTCAGCCTGCGCATTGTAAAGCGTGCGGGTATCTTTTTCGCTCATTGATTTCAATCTATTGCCGCAATTTACATTTACTCTTTGATTGGATTGGGTTTGAAAATTATTTTTCTACTATTATTTAAACACATCGTAAGATAATGGTGTTAATCTCCATAAACTTGTAGCTTACAAAAAAAACACGTGTTATGGAGAATGAAGCAGTACGAATTACAGACCTTTCAAATTTAAATCATCCTTTACTTGAGTCTTTGCTCGACGAAGCCATGCATCATCGTGCGGTGAATCATCCCTATTTAAAAGCTCTTGCAAGCGGCTCGTATACCAATATGCCGGCCGTTATGCGCGATTTTGCCGGCCAGTATGGCTTTTACAGTTCATGGTTTCCGCGTTACCTTACAGGAGTTATTTCAAAGATGGAAAATGCAGAACACCGCAGCCATTTGCTCGACAATCTAGCCGAAGAAAGCGGTCATTTGCACGAAGAAGACATGGAGGCTATCCGTGCCTTGGGTATTAAAGACGAATGGGTGCAAGGCATTCCGCATCCGCAATTGTTTAAGCGTTTTCAGCATGCCATTGGGGCCGAAACAGGAGGAAAACCGGGTATTGAAGTAGACATCTGGCGCGATGGATTTTTAACGCTCATTCAAAATTCCAATAAATCGGCAGCAAGTGCTGTTGGAGCTATCGGTTTGGGAACCGAGTCGGTTGTAAAATACATTTATAAATACATCATTGAAGCGATCGAAAAACATACCGATTTAACACTCGAGCAATATGTGTTT
>CANMGM010000060.1 GCA_947497195.1 Bacteroidota bacterium | reverse complement strand
TAACCCAGAATATGCATTAGGAAATCTATTCCGAGCCTAAACTACTTCAAATCAGGATCCGCCAGGGGCGGAAACATATCTTCTCAAACCGTAGCGCTGCTACGCTTTTCGAATCTAAGTTTCAGATTATTTGTATTTTAGACTCTCATAACGAAGTCCTAACGCATAATCTGGGTTTAATGTTCATAATTCTGTATATATCTTTTTTAAACCTACATAGCATTAAGCGACTTGCTATACAGACCTTTGGTTAAGACGATAATACCTTGCCAATGAATACGCAACCGCATACAGCAGCCCGCAGTAAACATGAACTAGTTCTCGATACCATCGATGAAGTAACGCGCATTTCATCTTCACTTGGTATTTCGCAATTGCAGGTTCAGGATGAGCAATTGCAGGGTGCGGTGATGCATGTAAACGGCAAACAGGTAGTGAATTTCGGCTCCTGCAGTTACCTCGGGCTCGAAAAACACCCGCAAATTGTGCAGGGCGTTGTTGATGCCGTTGTGCGCTACGGATCACAGTTCTCTTCCTCACGCGCTTATGCTTCTGTTACGCTCTATACCGAGGCCGAAAATCTGCTCGAACAGATCTTCCAAAAACCGGTTATTCTCGCCCCAACGGTAACACTCGGACATCAAAGCAATATTCCGGTTCTGGTGGGCGACCGCGACGCCGTAATTCTCGACCATCAGGTGCATGCCTGCGTGCAGAGCGCAGCACAACTTGTTAAAAACCGGGGCGTACACGTTGAATCGGTAAGACACAATCGGTATGATTTGCTCGAGGAACGCATTATTGCACTTTCCGAAAACCACGAGAAAATCTGGTACATGGCTGATGGCGTGTATTCGATGTATGGCGATTACCTTCCGATTGATGCATTGTACAATTTACTCGATAAATATCCGCAATTGCGCTTATATGTTGATGATGCGCACGGAACAGGTTGGGCCGGAAAAAACGGGCAGGGCGCTGTTTTATCAAAAAAGCCCTATCACGACCGCCTGTATTTGGTAGCTGGATTGGCAAAGAGTTTTGCAGCCTGCGGAGGCGTACTCGTATTTCCGAACCTGCAGGATAAAGAACGCGTGCGCAATTGTGGCGGTACACTTATTTTTTCGGGACCAATTCAGCCGCCGATGCTTGGTGCTATCGTGGCTTCGGCAAAGCTGCACCTCAGTGATGATATTACCTATTACCAAGCCGAACTGCAGAAACGAATCGATTACTTCGTCGAAACCTGCAAACAACTCAACCTCCCCTTGATTGGTGAATCGAATTCTCCGATTTTTTTCATAGGTGTCGGAAAACCAGCTGTTGGCTACAATATGGTAACACGCATCATGAACAAAGGATTCTATATTAACCTGAGCGTATTTCCGAGCGTGCCGTACAAAAACACCGGACTTCGCATCCCACTTACGGTAAATCACACGTTTGAAGAAATTTACACGCTTCTCAGCACCATCGCCGAGCAATTGCCGCATGCCTTAAACGATAACAATGCCACAATGGCCGATATCATCAAGGCTTTCCGGCTTCAGTAAGTTCGCGTTCACGTAATGCCCAAAGCAAACTCACGTGGTTTGTGTCAACGTCATTGCTTTCGGCAATTTTTAATATTTGACCGAATTGTGTACACTCAGTATGTGCATCCAGAAAGGCCTGCGCTTCCTTCATCGCGTCATCGTCGAGTACTTCTGTAGGTTCCATAGCGCCGGTTTTAATGGCCGAACGCAGATGCCCCCAAACGGTTGATGTAGCTAAGTTGCGTAATTCTGCGATTGCACCGGGATGGTTCCCCTCGCGCAACAAGGCCAATGTCTCGAGCGTTGACGTACCCTTCGGTTTCTTTTCCTTGCGACCGCGGATGTATTTTTTGCCTGGATTTTTGCTAAGTTCAATAGCTTGTTCTACATCCGATTGGCGCAATATGCCGATTATACGCTGTTTACTTTCAGTTTCAATGCTTTCGACCAATTCGCGCATTGCCTCGAAATTACCATGAATGAGGCATTTCACATAGGCTTCGGCTACAGCAAGGCCTCGAAATAATGCGGGTAGCTCGGGCACAACACCGCGGAGTTTTTTATGCAGCACTTTGCTTTTCTCTTTTCCTTCCAACTCAAGCAAGGTGCGAATCATCGGCTGAATTACCGAAGCCGTTATATGCTCCCGAAAATAGCGTATCGCATTAAAGTATCTTTCCCTCCCTTCACCATCGGGCATTCTAACAAATGCTAAGGCAGCCGGCATGTATTTCTGACCAATTCCAATTAAGCGTTCAAGCTCTGTATATACAGCATCGATTTTTTCGGTTTCGATGCTTGCCGATTGTGCTCCCGTGCGCAATAAATCGCGTAGCGGGTACAGTAGATTTGAAGCATCTTTCAATAAAAAAGCATCGCGAAACAACTCCTGCGGGTAAGCGGCCAAAGCACTCAAAACATGCACGTTCGTTTCGAGTTCGCGTGGAAATGTATCGTAATAGCGGCACACCAGATCGTCGGTTAATTGTTCGCCCGAATCAATTCGGCTGCGCAACACCAGCCCGTCGAGCGTGCGACAGCGGCTCAGTGCAACATAGACCTGTCCCGAGGCAAATGAATTTCCGGCGTCAATAACAGCGCGGTCGAACGTTAATCCTTGGCCCTTATGAATCGTAATGGCCCATGCGAGTTTCAGTGGGAATTGAAAGAAGCGTCCCACGGTGTCTTTTGTCAGCGCATTTTTCTGTTGGTCGAACCCATATTCCTGATGCTCCCAAACTTCCTGTGGCACATCAATGATCTCCTCATCATCGCAGCGTACGCGAATTGTTCCGGTTTCGGCATCGAAGGCATCCACCCAGCCAATTTTTCCGTTAAAGAAATTCAGGTCGCGGTTGTTTTTGATGAACATCACCTGAGCACCAACTTTCAGTTCGAGAACTTCATCAGCCGGATACAAGCTTTTCGGGAAATTCCCGTCGATGTGCGCCTTAAACGTTTTCTTTTTGCCATCGAGGCGTTCGAGTCGTTCCTGATTGATACGGTCGGCCTGGCCTACATGTGAGGTTAACGTAATATAGCCGTCGGGAGGATTTTCGGCCAGCAGGAGATTGAACCGTTCATGCAGGCGTTCGGCCGATTGCCGGTCGAGATGACCATCGCGCACCTGATTGAGGATGGCGAGAAATTCGGGATCGGTTTGCCGATGTACGGTTTTAAGTTCGACAGGCACATATCCGGCTTGTTTCAGTGCTTTTGATTCGAAAAAATAGAAAGATGGATAGTGCTGTGCGAGATATTTCGCTTCGGTATCTTTCACCACGGGTGGCAACTGAAACAAATCGCCGCATAGCAACAATTGCAGCCCACCAAAAGGAAGATTCGAATGCCGGTACTTGCGTAGTATCACATCGAGCGCATCGAGCAAATCACATCGCACCATGCTAATCTCGTCGATGATTAGCAAATCGAGGTTTTGGATGATTTTGATGCGTTCGCTTTTGAGTTTCAGGTTACGGCTCAGCGTCCAAGCTGTTTCGTAGCGTACGCTTCGTGCATGCGGTATTTCGCCATAAGGCAAAAAAGTAAGCGGAAAGAGATTGAAGAACGAATGGATGGTAGAGCCTCCGGCGTTGATGGCTGCAACACCTGTGGGAGCAACAATGGCAAAGCGTTTCCATGTGTTGTTGCAGATGTTGCGAAGAAGTGTTGTTTTACCTGTTCCTGCCTTCCCGGTGAGAAATACGTTCTGGTTGGTTTGCTGCACCAGCCGGATTACCTGATCTTCTGGTGAAGAAATATGTTCGGAAAATGTCATATCATTTAATTAACCCGATCCAGTGCATCGCGAAGTACCTGATTTTTCGGGATGCTACAAATTCAATTTGCAATTATGCCTGTAGTATATTGATAAAAAGCAAACTACGAAATCAACCGTCACGTTGATAAGTTTGTTCGTAAGCAGTTGAAAAAGTACACGAAACAGTTAATCAAATGCCGAACGGCAAATAACAAACTTAATTCATGGATGCTCTCCGCAATCGGTCGTTGATGGCCAGTCCAAGTCCACGTGCAGGAACAAACTCGGCAAGGATAAGTTTTTGTGGAGCCTCATCCGCAAGGCGTAAAAGAGAAAAAAGATTTGCCGCGGCCTCACTCAGATTTTCAGTTTCGCTCAGATTCAATTGCAGTTCTTCGGGATAATCATTCCGAAACGAGCCAAACACAATTAAAACGGCTGTTGTACCAGAGTTCGCTGAAATCAATTCATCCAATTTGCCTACCAGCATTTTCTTTTTTGGTGCATAATGGCTTTTCAGCATGCCCGGTGCACGCGGATCTGAACTTTCATTTACGCGAACTTCGCATGTTCCAATCCGCATTTCAATTTCAGAAAGGGCTAAGCCCCCTAGGCGATAAATAACCGTTGAATTACCTTCTACACCAACAATTGTACTTTCAAGTCCTACGCTACAAGCGCCCCCATCGAGGATATACGGAATTGCATCACCAAGTTGTGCAGCAACATGCTGAGCAGTGGTAGGACTAATGTATCCAAACGGATTGGCACTTGGGGCGGCGAGCGGAAATTTGCATTCGCGCAATAATTTCAAGGCCAAGGGGTGCGCCGGAATTCGAAATGCGGCTTGCTCCAATCCGGCGCAGACTAAATCGGGAATGGCTTTGCTTTTGGGAAGCAGTAAGGTAAGCGGACCAGGCCAAAAGTGTGATGCCAGTTCCTTCAATGTATCCGGAAATTCGCGTATGAGCGGCTCCAAAGCTTCTATATCTGGAACATGCACTATTAAGGGGTCGAAATAGGGGCGCTGCTTGATGCGAAAAATATCGGCAACGCGCAAAGGGTCAAGCGCATTGCCTGCCAATCCGTAAACTGTTTCGGTGGGTAGCCCGATGACCGATGTTTTGAGCCATTCGCTTGCTTTGATTATATCGGTTCCGATTTCTGCCACGGGGCAAATATACTGCAATCAAATTATGTTGATTTGCCTCGAAAAACCCTGTTCAAGGGTAATGAAGGTTTCGGTGCGTTGGATACCCGGAATGGCCTGCACCTTTTCGTTGAGCACAAACCGAAGGTGTGCAGTATCGCGGCAAAGTACCTTGGCAAAAATGCTATAAACGCCTGTAGTGTAATGCATTTCTACAATCTCCGGAATGGTTTTCATCTGCTCCTTCACATTTTCATAAACCGAACCTTTTTCGAGGAATATCCCGATGAATGCACAAATATCATAGCCTGCAAGTGTTGGGTCGATTGTTAACTGCGAACCAGTCACCAATCCCATTTCCATCATTTTTTTCATGCGCACATGAATCGTTCCTGCCGAAACATCCAATTGTTTCGCTATTTCTGTGTACGGAACTACGGCATCCTTCATCAGAATGGCCAAAATGCGCCGGTCTAATTGGTCGATATCAGCGTATCTGCTCATGGTTTATTTGCAATATTAATCGAAATGAACCAAAGTTTTGAATTTCATTTTCGTGTTATATTAGCGCATATGAAACGCATTTTAATTCTTTGCTTTATTATAGCCACATCAACTTTAACGCTTATGGGTCAGACGCGAATTTTTAAGGGAAACTCCAGTTACAGCAGCGATGTTATGTTTAATTTACACAACGACAAGGTGTATAAGGGCAATTCGCGTTACTCATCCGATGTACTTTGTACTATTTCGGATGGTAAAATTTATAAAGGAAACAGCACTTATTCATCAGATGTAATTTACACCATCAAAGACGGCAAGATTTACAAATCCAATTCATCGTATTCAAGTGACGTAATCTGGACTGTGATCGATTCAAAAATCTACAAAGGCAATTCAACCTACAGCAGCGATGTAATCGCAAATTTTAAAAACGGGAAGGTTTACAAAGGCAATTCGGGGTATTCTTCAGATGTAATGTATGGTTATGATGGAAACATCACGGTATCCGAATTCATCGCTTTGTGGCATTGCTTCCTGTATGTGTATTGATTAATGCGGTTTTGAAAATGCCTGTTCTCCGACAGGGATTTCTATGGTCAAACGATTTTCGGCAGGTGGTACCGGACAGTTATACCCCGTGCTGTAGGCGCAGTAAGGATTGTAGCACAGGTTAAAATCGATACGTATTTTATCTGCCTTAATATCCTTTGCAGAAATGTCCAGGTATCGACCACCTTCATAGGTCTTATTTCCATTGCTGCGGTCTGTAAAAGGAATGAATAAGGACGATTCAAATTCAGGCTTTCCGCGGTATTGAATGTTTCGGTAAGCTGTTAATTCGAATGTTTCCATACCACGGGTAAATCGAATGATTGCGCGTTTCTCGAAATATTTTGTTTTGCCTGATGAGGTTGCAAAAGGAATGCTTGTGGTATCGGAATGAAACCGTACTTCACCATCCAGAACCCAGGTAGAATCGGGTTGAAAATGCCTTACATAAATAAGATCTTCACTTTTTAATGGTGCGCGATCGCCTTGCGTTAGTTCAATTTTCGCAGTTGAACGCTCTCGGTTTAAGTTTCTTGCATAATTTTGTGCCGGCGATTGGAAGTGAGCAATTAAGAGCAGAAAAAGGAGAATATATTTTGACTTGCGCATGATAGAGGAATAACGGGAGAATGGAGTCTTTGGTAATGTTTCGATAAATTGAGCATGCAAATTAACCGAATTTTATTTTTCACACTCTTTATTATAAGCTATTTCGTTACCGGTGGCGATTGTCAGAAACAAGTAAATGCCGGATTTTCGCCATTTTTCATTCAGTCATGCCGGGCAATCGATGCAGCCAGATATGAGGAAGTATTTGAATCGGTTGATGCCTACAATCCGCGTAATATTGCCGAGCAATGCGAGAAGGATGTTTTACTTGCGCGTATTTTTTTCGCGGAAGGTGCATTTTATTTAGCTGAAAACAAGCTGAATAATTTGTTTAGTCGGTCAGAAAATTGCCCCAAGGCGTTAATCGAAAAGGCCTATTTACTCCGTGGCGACGTTTACTACCAGATGCTCGAGTTCGACCGGAATTATAACAATACGCTCGAGTTGGGCCGTTATTGGCAGCGGTATTTTCCAAAAGATGGTCTGCGGATGGCCATGTATCATACACTGAAAGCGCAGTGTTTTGCAGCGCTGCTTAAGGCCGATTCTGCTAAATTTCATACAACGAATGCGCTGAAACTGTTTCGCAAAAACAGAGTTACAGAAAGCAATTTGCCCTTGTGGATAATTTACGCCAATCATGTGGCTTGCCTTCGCAATGGATTTAGCGTTTCGGACGATTTGGGTGAAGAACAGAAAATAGCCTACTCCGATACGTGCAAACAATTACTGAATGCCTGGTTTCCCGAAAACAATGTCGAAAAATCGAGGGCTATCCAAGCTCTTTCTATGATATATTATGACCGCGTCGCCTCATATGAAGGCTGGCTTAACAATCCTGAACAGGCCGGTGTTCATCTAAACAGGTTTCTTAAGCAGGCCATTGACCTAACTTCCTATTATATCGCAACAGTAGGTCCACGCCATCCATACAATGCGCAGATTCAATTTTTAATTGGTCTGGCGAATCATTACAAAAAAGACACACTTGCCGAATTTGCTGCGTATAAGCAGTGTGTCACAAATAATTTTTCCTCTTCTTGCTCCGAAATCCCTTTTATACTTAACTGGAGGAGGTATTTTTCGGTGCTGCGCTTTTATCCTTTTCTGGAAAGCGAATTTGTATTCCCCAAGAATAGGTATGCTCAATTGCAACTAATTCGAAAGGGGCTTGAAAGAAGTGAGGAACTGTTTTATTTACGCTATTTCTACACAGCATTTCTTTTAAATGCACCCGAAGACGATGTTTACTCAGCAAACCCTTTTTTAGATATAGAAGATATCGATATCGACTTATTCAATCTAACCGGAAATACCTACTATAGAAATGAGGCATGGGCAGCAGGTCAGAAAGTGAAATATACCGATTTGCTTCGCCAGCGTTACCGGGAACTAAATTTTGCACCGGATAAAGCTTTTCTCAAAAACTGTAACCAACGAATCGGTGAGATGCGTTTGTTGAACGATTCTATTTTACTATGTTCTCATCATTTTGGGCATTTCGGATCCTTTCCAATTGCTACGCTTGAAAATCGGCTTAAGGAGCGCTACAAAACATTTAGGGTGGCGCTAAATCGAGAGAAAATAAGTGACCCACTGGCCGGTAAATTCTTGAATGGTAAGGATGTGTATACAATTCGAGCCGTTCAGAAAGCACTTCGGGGAAAGCAGGCTGCTTGGATAGATATTAGCCATGGCGGAAGAGCAGGAACGTTTTACACCATGATTTGGTATATAACATCTGATAGCGTTTGGGTGAACTTGATTAAAGATGGAAGTCATAGAAATTCTGATTTAATTAGGCTATCAAATAGTTTGCAAAAGCGCGATTTGATTGATTGGAAGAAGCTGTCGTATGAAGTCTATTCGAAAAGCTATAAGCGCGATTTTGATGCCTTGAAGGCAAAAAATATCAGAAGGATTTTTTATTCTCCGGGACAAAGTTTTACATCCTTTTCGCCCGAAATGTTGGTTACCGATACAAGTAATTTCGCCCGACCACATTTTCTGATTGAGGATTTTGCGTTCAGCACCCAATTGGTTGCTCCCACTGAATTGGAAAAGCACCCTTCGCATCAGAATGATTTGTTGCGCAGTGATATGTATTGCTATGCTCCTGTTTTATCCCATACCTTGGTCAATCTTGCGTATTCGAGAAAGATAGCGACATCAATTGCAAGCCGGTATAACCTAAATCTTGTTTCCAACTATTGTTCGGCAGCCGATTTTATATCACAGCTCAAGTCTGCACGTCTGGTTCAGGTTTTTAGTCATGGCGAAGGCGAAAAAGGAATTTGGTTTAGCGATCGTTTGATTAGCCCGGCCGAAATCAGAACCATGCAGTTAAATGCAGCGCTAATCTCCTTAACAACATGCGAAAGTCACAATGGCGAAATGGTGCGTAATGAAGGTGTACGGGGAATGGTCGAAGCATTCAGCAGGGCAGGGGCGAAGCGCATCATTGCCAGTCTTTGGAAAATTGACGAAATAGCCTCAAGCCGGATCATGGAATATTTTTACGATGAATTATTCAACGCCGCAGATCCCGATCTTGCACTTCAGCGGGCGAAGATTCGTTATCTTGTTACGGCGCATCCTCAGGAAATGCATCCTTACTTTTGGGCTGGTATGGAGTTGTTTGGGGAGCCTACAGGTCGCATCTTGCCGGAGAAGAATTCTTCGGACCTCGCCTCTACGGTACTACTTACATTGCTTGCTTTTGCTTTGGTATTCTTTCTTGTAGTTAGGCGATTTTCTATGGCTCGTTTGGGAACGCGTTCGTCAAGATAAAACAGGCTTGCCTCGATGCGATACTGTTTTCCAAAAAACATAACTCACGAAAGATTTTCCTTGCCCTGTTTTCATCGTCCAGACTCCAATAACAAAAGGCCTTCAACAATACCGCCCTTCCCTGCAGTGTAGATCGCATACCGGCTAATTCAGAAAGACATTCTGTAGCTTTGCCCAATTCGAAGTAGCACGATGCACGATAAAAGTGTATCGTATCACTGTTCGTTAACGTATTTAACTCATTTAGCGCAGATTCAAAGTTGCCTGTTCTGTAATGGTATGACCACGTGGTCATTTTTGTTGAAATTTGAGCACCCATTTCGATTGCTAAGCCGGGGTCTGTAGTATAAAACTGCTTCCATTTTGTACTATTCTTTTGAATACGTAAAACCAAACCAATTGCAACAACCAAAAGCAATGATGCCGCTATGGCTTTAACATAAAAATTTGTGTTTCGAATTACCCGATTATTTTGTGGTTTCGGGTTGAATTCAAGAATCCATTTTCGTGCGGCATCATGGTTGTAACCGTTTTTGTGAAGGAATTTTTGAAGCCCTTCGCCTGCCAAATCACTGGGTTTATTGTTTCTTATCCGCTCAATCAGCGCTATTTTTTCTATTTCGTTAGGCTCATTGGATAGGAACGCGTTTATTTCCTCCCATGTTGGAAAACCTATATCCGGATTATTCTTCTCTACATGCATAACTCAGCGCATAAATTTATTCCAAATCGTTCGAATGCGTTTTTTGGCATTAAACAGTGTATTGCGAACGGTTAATTCAGATATCCCAAGTTTTGAAGCAATTTCATGATTTCGAAACCCCTGATTGTACAACACGAAAATCTCTTTTTCGCGTGAACTGAGTTCCAGCAGCATTAACTCGATTGCCTCTTTTTGAAATATATCAAAAGCTTCAGGGCGAGCCCACATCGGCAAGGCTTCGCCGATTTTTTGAAAAATACTTATCCTTCTTTTTCTCCTGCGAAGTATATCGTAACACGTATTTCTCAATGCGATACGAACAAACCCCAATAATTCGCCTTCACTTTTAAATGAAGCATTAAAAAAATCGGATTGTGAAAGGTTGATTAGCTTCTCTACAACCTCAGAAACCGCATC
>CANMGM010000059.1 GCA_947497195.1 Bacteroidota bacterium | reverse complement strand
TTTTTCGATTACGATATAAATTTTAGTCCTTGTCGTTTTGCAGTAGCTACAATTTCAGCATGCCATAGCTTGCGCCTTCCGTCTAATTCACCACCCAACGAACAACTTTGCTCCAATTGTTTGTCGAAACGCGAGTCATGTAAATTCCGGAAGGCATGTTTGGCTCTAAAATGTTCTCGTAATGCGTATCAGATTTACCGAATTTTTTCGATGAAATTAAACGCCCATCAACACTAAACGTTTGTATGAGAATCTCTTCGGGTGCATCAAGTAAAATCTGTAAAAATGCAGATTCAATGGCAGGATTAGGAAATATCTTCACAACAGCCTCCTGAAACGCAGGCGTGGAAGTTCCCAGTGCACCACCAACCGTAAAGTCTTCCTGAATAAAAGACCCAAAATCGGCTCCGAATGTTTTTAGGAAGCCACTCGCATCAGCACGTCGGATACGCGCAAACCCTGAACCGGCAGCCGTATTCGCCCACCACGATAAACCATCCTCTCCGCCATCATTCAAACGGAAAGTATAGCAACCATAGCCCAATCGAACTGTGTCTTTGTACTCGGTTGCATTTGCCATACCCGAGCGCGAAGCAACTGTATTCCCCTCATCATCTTTTATCGTCCACGAATATTCGCCACCAAAATTATTGGTGCGCACATTCACCACAAACGAATCGGGCAAGCTTAAAGGCGATTCATAGCGCGTATAATATGTATTGTTCGGCGCATACTCATCAGATTGACCATTAACCTGGCTTACAGTAGCTTTAAACGTACCCGCATTATTCCAAGAAACAGTGGCGGGCAATTCCACCTCCTGCGATTTCATAAAACCCAAATTACCGGTCCAGCTAAAAGTACTTTGCCAACCTGATGCATCACCATAGGTAATTTGTGCTGATGTTAAAGGCGCTGAACCGTTATTGCGCAGCACTATCCGCGGTGAACCGCAAATCGGATTAAAACGCGCATGGTAATAATCTTCACTTGGAGCCAAAACCTCTTCAATGGATGCATCGTTCACGAAATTAGGAGCCCCATATTCAAACAGGAACGACTCGATTACGTAATTCGGGCTCGACCCGCCTTGATTCACGTAGTTCTGCATTTCGCAAGTAAACGTATGCGTAGTTGAAGGTTCAACGGTTAAATCAGCAAAATCGGGATACACCATATCACCGGGACACCAGCCCGAACGATCGTAAATCCAGGTTCCTGCCTGAGGAAAGTTGGGGTTTTCGCCACATTGGTCGCGCCAAACGTATTTTTGCAGATACGTACTTCCATCCATTTTAAGCGTGCGCTGCTTGGGGCAGAATTCTGCACAATTTTCGGGGTCGCCAAATGAATGTCCGGTTTGTACAATATACGAACGAATAGAGCGCGTGTTGGCATTGAGTGTTACCTCACGCGAACCGAGTTGCGTATTTATGGGATTTGCGGGATCGCCATACGAATAATTTCCGTTCCAGAGCTTATTTACATTCCATAACGGACGAATGGGTGTTCCTTCAATCATTTCAAACCACATATTGATGTTCCAGCCACGTCCAACGTTGGTTTCGTATCCTGTATGACGGTATACAATTTCAAGCGAGTCTTTGAGCAAGGGTGCAAAATCGGTTACATCAATTTTCCAGACGCCTTTCCAAGCCTGATTGTATGAATTGCCATACGGCGTGATGTAGCGCGCCAGTTCAATATTAAGTGGTGTGGTATCCTGAATTCCGCGGCGCTTTAGATAAATATAGTTGAGGTAATCCCACTCACCGCAATTTTCACCATAAGGACAACGGAAGGTTAAATTCAGAACCACCTTGTGCATATCGCTTTGCGGAAACACCACCCATGAAGGATAATCGGTATAACCACCGCCGGTTTCGATGTGCACGCTATCGTGGGTAACTACCAGCGTTGTGTCGCCCGGAGCAGCCTGTGTTTTTAAACAAAAGAATAGGAAAAAGAAGGGTAAAATTCTGCGCATAGCCGTCTCAGATTATTTTGACGGCAAGTTATGCAAGAAGAGTTAAACTTCAGACACACGGTATAAAATTGAGCAATCTTTAATTAACGTAAAGCAAAAGTTTTTACCAATGAAAAGGCTTCGTTATAAATTCCCTCTTCGTCGTACCCGCACTCTTTCCAAAGTTCGGGCTGAGTACCATGCTCGATATAGCGGTCGGGAATTCCCAAACGCTTAACCTGTGCACTGTAGCCGTTATCGGCCATGAACTCGAGCACCGCAGAGCCAAATCCGCCTTGAATACAACCGTCTTCGACTGTAATTACTTTAGTGTGATGCGTAAAAATTTCGTGTAGCAGCTCCTCATCAAGCGGTTTAACAAAACGCATGTCGTAATGCGCTACCGACATTCCTTCAGCTTCTAGCTTCTGAACGGCTTTGGTGGCGATGTTTCCGATGTGACCGATGCTTAATATAGCGAGGTCGTCCCCATCCTTCAGTTTACGGCCTTTGCCCACAGGAATTAATTCCAAGGGCGTGCGCCATTCGGGCATAACGCCGTTTCCACGCGGATAGCGAATCGACATGGGACCCGGGGTTTTGTATCCGGTAAACATCATGTTTCGTAACTCCTGCTCATTCATGGGCGCGGCAACCACCATATTCGGAAGGCAACGCATGTAAGCAATATCGTAGGCGCCATGATGGGTAGGGCCGTCGGCGCCGGCTAAACCGCCCCGATCGAGACAAAAAACCACGTGCAAATTTTGCAGTGCCACATCGTGCATTACCTGATCGTAGGCGCGTTGCATGAAGGTACTGTAAATGTTGCAGAATGGAATTAATCCCTGCGTAGCCATTCCGGCGCTAAACGTTACCGCATGCTGCTCGCAAATGCCCACATCGAAAGCACGTTCGGGGATTTCGCGCATCATAATGTTAAGTGAGCATCCCGAAGGCATGGCGGGCGTAACACCCACTACACGCTTGTCTTCCTTTGCAATTTCGACCAAGGTGTGACCGAATACATCCTGGTATTTTGGAGGCTCCGGACCTTTAGAAGGCGACTTTAAAATCTCGCCGGTATCTTTATTGAACAAGCCCGGCGCGTGCCAGAGGGTCTGGTCTTCCTCGGCCAGTTTGTACCCTTTTCCTTTAACTGTAAGAACGTGAAGGATTTTAGGCCCCGGAATGTCTTTCAAATCCTTGAAAACCTGCACAAGGCGGTTTACATCGTGGCCGTCAACCGGACCAAAGTATCTGAAATTAAGCGATTCGAATAAATTACTTTGTTGAAGCAGCGCGCTTTTTACGGCGTTTTCCACTTTTTGAACAATTGCCTGCGCATTGGGACCAAACTTCGAAATTTTACCTAGGAGGTTCCATACTTCATCTTTAACCCGATTGTAGGTATGCGATGTGGTAATGTCGGTTAAGTATTCTTTTAAGGCGCCCACGTTGGGGTCAATCGACATGCAGTTATCGTTAAGCACAACCAGCATGTTGTTGGATGTGGTGCCGGCGTTGTTCAATCCTTCGAAAGCCATTCCGCCGGTAAGCGCGCCATCGCCTATTACGGCAATGTGCTGACGATCGTTCTCGCCCTTTATACGTGAGGCAACGGCCATTCCCAATGCCGCTGAGATGGAAGTAGAACTGTGACCAACGCCAAACGTATCGTACTCGCTTTCTTTGCGCTTCGGGAAGCCGCTGAGGCCTTTGTAAATTCTGTTGGTGTGAAAACGCTCACGTCGACCGGTGAGCATTTTATGTCCGTATGCCTGATGGCCTACATCCCACACCAGTTGGTCGTAAGGTGTATTGAATGCATAATGCAAGGCAACAGAAAGCTCAACCGTACCTAAGCTCGCTCCGAAATGCCCCCCTTTTAATGATACAATATCGATTATATACTGACGAAGTTCGTTTGAAATCTGAACCAGTTCATCTTCGCTAAACCTCCGCAAATCTGCAGGGAAATCAATCTGAGAAAGAAGTTCTCCGGGTATTATATTCATGATGTCGGTGCGCAAAGGTAGAAAATTGTGGGGTTAATTTACTAAAACCCACAAAACAGCGATTTGTTGCAAACGATAGAATAATCGCATTTTACGAATGGATATTTTCCTACATTTACAAATCAATTGATTTTGCATGGTGCTTTTATACAGAGTAATCATTATTTTATTGGTATCGACAACAATTGCCAAGTCTCAAATAAGCTTATCGCCGCAAGTTTACTCAACTGCCGGAACGGTGTTTCAAAATAGTCAATTTCACATAACCTATACGGTTGGCGAAATGTCGTGTGTTAGTACGATTTCTTCCGGTAATTCAATCCTTACGCAAGGGTTCAATCAACCCGATAAGTTTACGGTTGCAAGCATACAAAGCTCATCCGGTCAATGGATGTGGAGTGTTTTTCCGAATCCGGCCGACCAGGAATTGTTGGTTCGCTTTAATGCGCCTTTCGAGAAAAAACTTACCCTTAAAATTGTAGATGCACTCGGTCGACTTGTACTCCCAGAGGAGAAATTTCTGCACTCGGGGGCCGAGTGGATTAAATCAATCGATGTAAGTGCTTTTGCATCGGGCGTCTATTTCGTGCATCTCTCTTCGGCCGAAGGCGAGATAAACCAAATAATTTCATTTACTCGCTCACACCGCTAATCTCAATACCTACCGCTATGAAAAACTTTTTACGCAGTTGCATAATCGGATTTTTATTGTTTACTCAAGCCATCCATGCGCAGTCTGTGGTGCCTCAGGGTATTAATTATCAGGCTATTGCGCGAAATGCTGTTGGTAATGTTTACATTAATCAAAATGTGGCCATTAAAATCACGATTTTATCCGGAAATAGTGGGCCTGTTGCTTATTCAGAAAGGCACACAACAACAACCAATATTTTTGGATTATTTACTATCAAAATTGGAAGCGGAACTCCGATTACAGGCGTGTTTTCAGACATAAACTGGGAAACAGCAAACCACTATTTAAAAGTTGAATTCGATCCAAACGGAGGAACTACATATACCGATTTAGGTGCTCAGGAATTACTGTCTGTTCCATATGCCTTTTATGCCGCTTCATCGGGGTCGGGAGGAACGGCTGGGCCGCAGGGCCCTCAGGGTGAACAAGGTCCAGCTGGTCCACAAGGAGCCCAGGGACCTCAAGGTCCGGGTGGTCCGGGTGGGGGGCTTAATTGCTGGGACACGGATGGAGACGGTAATCAAGATGCAAATGAAGATATAAACAACGATGGTTTATGGGATGCATTAGATTGTAGAGGAGCTGATGGAGCTGCAGGCCCACAGGGACCGGTTGGATCAACAGGCCAGCAAGGGCCAACTGGCGCGACTGGACCGGCAGGTCCACAAGGGGCTCAAGGAGCTCAAGGGCCTGCTGGGCCAGGGGGTGGACTCAATTGCTGGGACACGGATGGTGATGGAATTCAGGATGTGAGTGAAGATATAAACAACGATGGCTTATGGAATGCTTTAGACTGCAGAGGTGCTGATGGAGCTACTGGGCCGCAGGGGCCGACAGGAGCAACGGGGGCACAAGGCCCCATCGGGCTTACAGGTGCAGCAGGACCTGCGGGAGCGCAAGGACCCGCTGGAGTTGCCGGTCCGGCCGGTGCACAAGGAGTGGCGGGCCCTGCAGGAGCGCAAGGGCCGCAAGGTGCCACGGGGCCGCAGGGCCCACAAGGTTCTGAAGGCGCTAACGGACAAACGATACTAAATGGAACCAACAATCCAGGGTCTGGCATTGGCACAGTAGGTGACTTTTATCTAAACACCTCCTCAAATATCTTGTTTGGCCCAAAAACAGCTGGAGGTTGGGGTACAGGTGTTTCGCTTGTTGGTCCAACAGGGCCTACAGGCGCTACTGGACCACAAGGATTGCAGGGGGCTACCGGCCCTCAGGGGCCTGCCGGAACTGGCGGTGGAACACTTGATGCCGCCTATGATTTTGGAGGTGCTGGCTCAGGACGTACCATAACTGCAGATGCCGGATCGGTAACGATAAATTCAAACGGGACGGGAACAGCCGGAATTGCGCTTAATGTTAATCAGACAGGAACATCTACTGCTGCAGTAGGTGCTTTAATTGGTGGAACGGGAAATGCGATTAATGCGAGCAGCACCAATGCAAACAACAGTTTTGCCACGATTCAGGCCACTACCAATAGTGCAACACTCAACAATTCGGCTGTTTTTGGTCAAAGTACAGGACAGGCAAGAGCAGTTACAGGAGAAATTGGCGCAAATGCAGGCTCAGATGTGGCGGTACGGGGAAATAATTTGCGCGCAAACGGAGGAATTGGCGTTGAGGGCGAAGGGTATAATGGCGTTTCTGGTCTTACCATTCGAAACGATGGTTATGCAATTTTCGGCGAGAATACAGGGGTTCCCAACGTGGGCACGGGAACAAATAATGCCGTGGGTGTTGGTGGCGTTGGTGGAATTGGGGTTTTAGGACAAACCACAAGCGGACAATTGGCTGGGGTTTTAGGGCAAAACTTGAATACAGGTGTGGTTTATAATAACATCGGGGTTTACGGGAAATCGGAAACTGGCGTTGGAGTATGGGGCGAAAACGTAGATGGCAGTTTTTATGGTGTTTATTCGAATGGAGACTTAGGTTCTGCAGGTGCAAAACCATTTATGATAGACCATCCAGCTGATCCTGAAAATAAATATTTGAAACATTTCTCGATTGAATCAGACGAAATTCTAAATTATTATCGTGGCACGGTAGCCCTTGATAGTGAAGGCAGAAGCATAGTTACGCTTCCCGATTACTTTCATTTAATCAATATCGATTTTAGTTACCAGCTTACAAGCATTGGAGTGCCTGCACCTAATCTATACGTTAGCAAGGAAGTTGAAAACGGCGTATTTGAAATTGCCGGAGGCCAACCCGGACAGAAAGTGAGCTGGACCTTAGTGGCCCAGCGCAATGATCCTTATGTGCGGCATTATCCTGAAAATATAAAAACCGAAATCGAGAAACGAGATGGTGAAAAGGGGCGGTATTTGCGACCCGAATTGTATGGTAAACCAATGGATCAGCGTATTGGAATTCCATCAAATAGAAAAGCGGGCATCAGGAAATAGATCATCTGCTTTTAAGAGAGTCGAGAACGAGTTGCCTCAATTCGCGGTTCAAGCTGTCGCGTGGATTTAGTTGAATGGCTTTATTTAGGTCATTTAGTGCATTTCCGAATTCGTTTTCGCGGATATAATATTCCGCTCTGCCTGTATAATAGTATGAATATTCGGGATCAAGTCGGATGGCTCTCGCTACATCAGCCAATCCCTTGTCGGGGTTGAACTGATTCAGATACACCATTCCCCGTTGGTACCAGGCATCGATAAAAGCTGAATCAAGTGCTAGACAACGACTAAAATCAGAGATTGCTTTATCGAAATCGAGCAGTTCCATAATGCGTGTGCCCGAACTGTGATCGTCGTCGGTAAAGCGCGATTGCAAATAGCCGCGGTAATACCAGGCTAAATGACTGCTTGAGTCAAATTGTATGGCTTTATTCAGATGTAAGAGGGCCGAATTGAAGCGGTCTTGTTTGTATGCCAACCAGGCAAGTTCAATTTGAATTTCAGCGCCTAAAACACCGTTCGTTTGTTGCAGTCGAATTAATTTTTGGTGTGCTCCGGCAGTGTCGCCCGAATCGGAGAGAACTCTGGCATATTCAAGTCGTGCCTCAAGGCATGCTGGATAATTCTCCTCTGCCCTTTTCAAATCCATTGCTGCAAGTCGCCATTTTTCGACCCGCCGAAAACTCGCTGCACGAAGCTGCAACGCATCACAACTGGTATCGCCCGATGCAAGATGAGCATTTAATGCAACTATTGCCCCGAGATAATCTTCCTGGTCAAATTCGGTTCTAGCTCTTTCTAACCAATCAACAGGCTCGGCACAAGAAAGCAGATAAATTGTGAACGTAAGGCTTATCCATTTGCCCAAATTATTCATAGCCCGTTTCTGCAGCAATTGGCTCCGCTGGTTCAGAAAGTGTGTAACAATCGGCCGGACGACCATTGAGTGAGATACAACTTTGGGCCTGAATTTCAACTTCGGGAGCGCTTAAGGCTGGATTTGTTTCCTTCAAATTACCTATGAACTGTTTTAACATGGATGGATCCGAAGCCATTGTTGATTTTTGAACCGGACTCAGCATGTGATCAATAGCAATAGGCTCCGATTCGCCTTTTGCCTTGTTTACCTTGTAAAAGGCAACAGAGTTCTTCTGATGGTTGATGTGGATATCCCACGAAAAATGAAATGCTGTACTCGCCCAACGCAAGCTTCCCCAAGACAAATAAAAATACACCGGTAATACAAACTGAAATGCAAGGAATAGCGATGCAAGCAAGGGAAAAAGGCGACGCATGCGGTATTGCAGCATAAATGTTCCACCGGCGGTAAAAACATCCCCTTTGAACTGAAATACATCATACAAAAAATATGAAACCCGCGAGATGAAGTGATGAATTATGCGGGAGGGTAAAAAAACCATGCAGGAAAGAATTACCAAAACCGGAAAGAAACCTGTAGGTAAGAAGAAAACACCCGTTAATTGAACAATTACTACGAGAATAAAGGCTTGAACTGAAGTTCGGGAATCGAGTAAAAAATGAGGGATAACAAAATCGAACACGACTAAAAACCACGATAAAGCTAGAACGATCCAGGTATTGGCAGCAAGGAAACTGCTTGAAATTCCAAGGTTTTGCAAGGTGTCTTGCAACCAAAGCAATACCGGAATGCCGCTGTATAACCAGTCGGAATTTAACTTTGCCATTCCAGCAAAAAAGAACACCAACGCGACCTGCACTTTGAACGCCCATAGCAACCAAACCGGTGCAAAATCGACCCTTATCTGAGGCTTACGAATCAAATCGATTGAAAAAAGCCTGTATGCCGGCGATACCAAAAGCATCATCGCTATGATAAGTACATAGTAATAGTAACTCAGGTAAGATGCCTTGTCAATCAACGAAACATATGCAAAGCTGAGCGTAAAAACCAATCCCGTTTTTCGGAAATGCCAACCGGCTCCCATACCAATTGCTGAAATGGCAAGAACAACAAAAATGATGGTCATACCCCAGAAGGGAAGCGGTTTAATCCACTCCAATCCTCTGTAGGGAAAATGAACAACCTGCATCGAAAAAACCTCAGCTACCGTTCCACTAATCATCATGTAAACCGCCCACATCGCCATCGCAAGGCCAAATGCCAGACGAAGGGCTACCAGCGGATAAATCGATGCCGGCTTGAACAATCTGCCCTCAAAATCTTTAAATCTATCAGCGAAACGACCCATTCTGTTTTTCATTTACGCGATTAAAAGTAAGATAAATCAAAATACCTGAAATAAAATTTGCATGAATCAATCTTTAAAAAAGATAATTTGCACCCGTAAACTTGTGCTATGCTTATTCGTTTTTTTCTGATTCTATTGCTTTCCTTGTGTATTCGTCCCAGTCTAAATGCACAAATCCGAGTCCGGCCTGGCATGTCGTTCGGGCCAAATTTTTCGCTTCCTGCGGGAGGAGAACAAACATTTAGCGACGGTTTTTTCACCTCCGGCAAGGTAGGGATTACAGGTGGAGTAAACTTATCGCTGCAGGCCGGTGAGCATTTTTGGTCGCGCATCGGAACGAATTACGCCAGAACGAATTTTCTTTTTCGGCGAACCAGCGCAACAGATTTACGTGTCGAAAACAGTTTTAAATTCAACGCCATCGAAATTCCGCTGCAAGTAGGTTTTACCGGCTATCTGGGTTCACTTAAACACCGCGAATATGTTGGTGTCGGATTCAATTCACTACTGCGAAGTTCAGCATCGCTTGGTGTTGGTGGCGATAGCGCAGCGGTGTATACGTACACAACCGAAGAGCCGCTTGTAAAAAAATCGTATCTAAATTTCAATTTCGGGATTGAAGTAGGTTCTGAGTTCGACAATGATGGATCTATATTTTTCGGCCTCGCGATGCGCTACAATCCCGAAACGCAATACCAGTATAACTTTCGCACCGGAAGTTTCCCCGAACAAATTCTACGGAGCAATGCCAATTTCGTGATGCTCGAAATCACCTATTACTTCCCGCGATTCTCGTATTGGTTTAGACGCGATTTTACGTATTGACCATTTTCAAGATGGTGTGAAGAATTGAAATGCTAGTATTCGGAGGTGATTGTATTTGGAGTAAGCCAAAACAAACTATTCTCAATACGCGATTTGCGAATCGAGAATTTGAATTGCTTTTGCATAAAATTGAATCAGATGAAAAAACATAGTGGTATGCGGCCACACGATATCGTGGTACTGCTAAAAATAGCTTCCAAAGGGAATACCCCCTGGCTCATGAAAGACCTTGCATCAGAATTGGCCATAAGTGCAGGTGAGATTAGTGAAAGCTTGCACCGCGGAAACATATCTTCTCAAACCGTAGCGCTGCTACGCTTTTCGAATCTAAGTTTCTGATTATTTGTATTTTAGACTCTCATAACGAAGTCCTAACGCATAATCTGGGTTTAATCCTCGAATTGCGCAA
>CANMGM010000058.1 GCA_947497195.1 Bacteroidota bacterium | reverse complement strand
TCGGCGTACTCGATTGTGAGCATTTATGGATTGAACGAACGCATCGGCAATATCAGCTTCTACGATTCGACCGGTCAACAGGAATACGCATTTGGGAAACCATATAGCGAACACACCGCCGAGATTATCGACGAGGAAGTGAAAAAACTGGTGGATATGGCCTATGCCCGAACCAAGAAAATCCTCACAGAGAATAAAGATAAACTCGAGAAACTTGCTGTTAAACTTCTTGAGCAGGAAGTGATTTTCCGCGAAGATCTGGAAGAAATTTTCGGGAAGCGACCTTTCGACAAGGAAGACGCAGGAACGGCAACAGCCGGTGAAATGTCGAAAGCATTGAAGGAAAACGCTGACCATCCCGAAACTAATACAGCAACGCCTACTGCTCAGAGCGAAACTCCAGAACCAACTAGCACACCAGAGCCTGGCGCCGAAGTTTCAGAGAACACAAATTCAACCGAATAAAACAAATTGCTACATACACTATGGACGCTAACTGGACACTCATACTATCTGATTCAGATGCTACACATGTAGCAATTGTTAAAAATATGCTTGAAGCCGAAGGCATTGCAACAAGTTTAATCGACCACTCGGATTCGGCATTCCCTTCGACGGCAGAATCTGAATTGTACGTTCAAAACAGTGATGCGGAGCGCGCAAAGGCCATCATCGAAGCGTTTCAGCAAAGTCGCTAATTGAGTGGATCGCAACTTACAGCTGCGAATTTTAACAGCGCTTACCCTTGGGCTTGGCTTTGTGGGTGCGATTTATTTTTCGGTCTATGCTGCAATTGTATTGTTTGCAATCATTCTGATACTCGGACTCTTTGAACTTTTCAAAATTGTAAGGGCTTACAATGAGCCGGTAAAACCCAATCGGATCCTTACGATATGGCTGGCTTTAGTCGTGTATGGCATTTTGGCTGTACTACCCGGCTTTCTTAGGCTCGATATGCTTTTCCCTCGCGATTATTTTTTAGCGCTCGGGCTTTTGTTTGTGTTTATTTTAGTCTTATTTGTTGCCGAATTGTTTCGGAATCAAACCAAACCGCTGGAAAATTTAGCTTTTAGCCTATTTGGAATTGCCTACTTGGCTATTCCGCTGGGATTAATCATTTCTGCATCATTCGATTCGGACGGAAACTATCAGCCCTGGTATATTTTGTTTTTCTTCTTTTTCATGTGGGCCTCTGATACCGGCGCTTACTTTGCGGGCCGTTTTTTCGGGAAACGTAAATTGTTCGAACGCTTATCGCCGAAAAAAACGGTGGAAGGATTTATAGGCGGCATGGTGGCATCTGGCTTATTGGGCGTAGCTGCATTTTCGCATTTGGGAAAATTTGGGGTCATTGAATGGATTGGCATCGGCGTTCTGCTTTCCATTACTGGAACGGCGGGCGATTTGTTCGAGTCGATGCTGAAGCGTCAAGCCGGAGTAAAAGACAGCGGAAATATCCTTCCAGGTCATGGCGGAATTCTCGATCGCTTCGATTCGGCGCTGCTTTCGGCACCGGTTTACTGGATTCTGTTGTATCTGGGCACTTCGTAATTGCCCGAAACTTTGTAGTTTTACCGCACCAACGTCGTGCTTTACCGATTTTTTCATCTCATTCTTCGTTTCTGGATGCGCATCCATTTCAAGCGCATCTTTATTCAATCGCTGCAGCATGTTCCGCGCAAAGGCGCTGCGATTTTGGCCTGCAACCATCCCAACTCTTTCCTCGATGCCATTGTTGTGGCCTTGACGCTCAAGCGCGACATTCATTTTTTGGTGCGGTCGGATGTATTTCGTAAACCGCTGGCAGCGGCCATTCTCAAGAGGCTGAACATGATTCCCATTTACCGTTTGGAAGAAGGCGCAGAGAACTTGGAACGAAACAAAGGCACCTTCGATCTGTGCAATTCGATTCTTGATAAAGGTGGAATAATCCTCATTTTTTCGGAAGGAAACTGCGTGGTTGAAAAGCGCTTACGTTCGCTGCGCAAAGGTACGGCGCGAATCTGGCTCGGGGCAATGGAACAGCGTGGCTGGACAAATCCGATTCCGGTAATTCCGGTTGGCATCAACTACACACATCCTTATTATTTCCGAAGCGAATTGATGCTTAATTTCGGAAAAGCTTGCGTTTTTGGCGATTTGGAAGCGATTTGGAGAAATGAACCGGCAAAGGCGATACGTTTGTTCAATGAAGTGTTGTATGACGGAATGCGGCGCGAACTGCTTATCATTCCCGACCATGCCGCCGATGAAGGCACAGAAGTGCTGCTCGATTTTTGCCGCAGCGAAGTCCGTTATCCAATATTAAAAGCTTGGTATTCAAAACCATTCCGATTTGCAAAGGAAAAACAATCGCTCGAGCGTTTATTCGCTCACCAGTCGAGCGAAAAAATTGTTCATGATGCAGAAAACACCGGGAAAGCCATCCGAAAAATGGGAATCCCTATTGAATACTTCGGTAAACGAGTCCCATCATGGCAAACCGTGTTTTTAATGCTTGGCTTTCTACCAGCAATTTTCAGTCTCATTTTACATGCAATCACGCTTTGGCTCACGCAACGTGCGGTGCGTAAAACCAAATTTCATCCAAAATTCAGAAGTTCGGTTATGTTCGGAATGGCTGCCCTATCGAGTTATTTGATGTATCTGCTCCTTACCCTTGCCCTCTTACTTATCGATACCAAATTTATTCTGCTCCTGCCTTTTCTGCCGCGACTTACATATTTAAGCGTACTCTGGTGGGATCAATTGCAATTGCGTCGTGCACGGATTCAGGTAGAAATGTGGAGAAGACAGGCCCCCGAAATAGCCGAAACTATTATTCACAATCGCGAGATTTTACTGCTTCAATCGGGCTTTACAAAGCTCCATAGAAAAACATAACCAACTCATAAATTGAATTTTAAGTATAATTAAAATGATTCTTTGAACCTAATTTAAGAGATTTCATAGGGCGTGGTAATTCTAATCCTATTTACCATGACCCGTACATTCTGGCTACTACTAAATCGCGATCCGCGCAACTGGCAACTCGTTTTCCTATCAACATTCTTGCTGTATGGCATCTGGCATTTGAATTGGCAGGATGAAATGTTTAATTTCTGCATTCTTGCACCAACAGTTCTTTCGGTGCAGTATCTATTTATCAGATTGAATAAAATCAATCTCGATTCGCTTAAAAGTGCCTTAATCACAGGACTTGGCCTTACACTGCTTTTTAAAACAGATCAATGGTGGATGTTAGTACTTGCAGGAACATTAGCCATTACAGGTAAGTTCCTTATACGCTTTAAGGGGAAACATATTTTTAACCCTGCAAACTTTGGAATCGTTATTTCCATACTTCTTTTTAACCGCGGATGGGTATCGCCCGGTCAGTGGGGAAGCTCAACATTGCTCTTGTTAATCATCGGTGCTGCGGGTTTCATGGTTCTGCAAAAATCGAATCGTATTGATACTGGAATTGCATTTCTTGGCACACTGTTTTTGTTGGACTTTTCGCGCTTAATTGTGTATCAGGGTTGGGAGTGGGACGTACTGACGCACAAATACTTTAGCGGATCGCTTTTGCTATTCAGTTTTTTTATGATTACCGATCCGGTAAGCACCCCGAACCATAGGCTTGCACGTATTCTTTGGTCGGCCGGAGTAGCCTGCCTGAGTTTTTATTTACAGGCATTCGTACAGGTTCATACCGCCCCAATATGGGCTCTTTTTATTGCTTCACCCATAACATGGGGGATAGACTACATTTTTAAAGCGAAGCGTTTTAACTGGTATTTGCCTCATCCCGGCAAAGCGGTAAAGGTAGCGGCTGCATTTCTATTGATTGTTACCGGTGCCTCGGCATTCAATATAGCCTATGCATTTTGCGGATTTTACGTAGCAAAAGCAGATGCTAAACTATTCAATAAATCGTCTCAGGTAATTTTAGTGCGAGATGGTCTACGCTCGGTTATTACAATGAATAGCGACTTTCAGGGCGATGTCAAAGATTTTGCAATGGTTGTTCCGGTACCGGTAGTACTTCAACGCGAACAAATAAGGGTTGCAGATGCTTCCCTTTTCCGTTTATTGGATGAATACTCAGGTCCTCGTTTGGTTGAATATTACGACGAAAACCCATGCTACAAATATGTTTATGAGGATTCCAGAAGTTCAATGGATTATCCTTCGGTAGCCGAAAGAATGATGCCAATGAGCACCACAGGAAAAAATAAGCGTGGCGTAAAAATCGAAGCGCGTTATTCCATTGGAGAATATGACATTCTAATATTGTCGGCGAAGGAATCGGGAGGATTGAGAACCTGGCTGATTGAAAATGGGTATAAAATACCGCCAAATGCGGATGCTGTTTTAGAGCCATACATCAAGAGCAATATGAAATTCTTTGTGGTAAAAGTAAATCTTGAAGAACAGGAAAAATTGGGGTTTAACGAATTGAGGCCAATCCAAATTGAATTTGATTCACCGAAATTCATGCTGCCCCTCAGACTGGGCATGGCAAATGCAAACGGAGAACAGGATATGATCGTTTATGCTTTTTCAAAAAAAGGCAGAATTGAGTGTACAAACTACCGAACCGTAAAAATCCCGACCGATAAACACGTTCCACTCAATATTGAGGAAAGATTTGGTAAATTTTATAAATCAGTATTTGACAGACAGTGGGCTCGACAAAAAGACGCAGTATTTCTAGAATATGCGTGGAATGTTACACCATCGTGGAACGGCATGAAATGCGATCCATGTGTAGGTCCTCCACCACTTGATGCCGACCTTACCCGTGCTGGGGTCAACTGGGCCACAGGTGTAAATAATAGTCAGGTGTTTTTTACACGGCTGCATGTTCGTTACGGTCGGAGTTATTTTCCTCAGGACCTGAATTTTCAGGAGACACCGAACCGTGAGAATTTTCAAGGCAGGTACATACTTACGCATCCTGCTCAAGGCGATCTTTCCTGTAAAGAAGGTCAACAATACATCGTTGATTTGATTCATAGGAGACAGCGCGAAGTACAAAACCTTTCTGCACTAACGGGCTGGAATACATCAAAATACGCTCAATACATAAATGAATACAGAACCAGACTCAGCGACGAATACCTGCGCGAAAACCTGGTTGCACCCTCTGTCGACAATACAGATTTTCCAGATAAAAACGATAATTCAGGCATTAAATTAGTTTTCACCTTGGGTTTGATTTTACTGCTTTCGCTGATTTTTTTCACATTAAAAAGACCCAATCCGATTGCGGCAAACTCTGCAAACCGTATAAACAATAATCAATTAAATTCATAGACAAATAACCCGAGATGGATTCTAAAACGAGAATGTTGTATAACTTTGCGCCACCCAAAAATTAACAACATTTATAGTATGGAATTCAGCGAAAATGACAATCAAAGAATGATTCGGGAAATGATCCGAGACTTTGGCGACAAACATATCCGACCTAAACTTATGGAATGGGATGAGTCGCAGGAATTTCCTCGTGAGGTATTTACAGAACTTGGCAAACTTGGCCTAATGGGCGTTTTGGTGCCTGAAAATTATGGAGGCTCAGGCTTTGGGTATTTTGAATATGTTACTGCAATTACAGAATTGGGTAAAATATGCGGTTCAATCGGCTTATCGATGGCCGCGCATAACTCGCTTTGCACAGGCCACATTATGAGTTTCGGAAACGAAGAGCAAAAACGTAAATATCTTCCAAAACTTGCTAGCGGTGAGTGGATTGGTGCTTGGGGACTTACCGAAGCCAATACCGGATCGGATGCAATGCGCATGAAGTGCGTGGCAGCTCAGGATGGCGATTATTGGGTGATTAATGGAACCAAGAATTGGATAACGCATGGAATCAGTGGTGATGTAGCTGTGGTTTTGGTTCGGACAGGCGAACTGCTCGATTCGAAAGGAATTACAGCTTTTGCAATCGAACGTGGAACACCCGGATTTATGGCCGGAAAGAAAGAAAATAAGTTGGGCATGCGGGCTTCTGAAACAGCTGAACTTATTTTTGACAATTGCCGTGTTCACAAGAATCAGATTTTAGGAAATATCGGTGATGGTTTTATTCAGGCGATGAAAGTTCTGGATGGTGGACGCATATCCATTGCCGCATTATCGCTGGGAATTGCCAAGGGCGCCATTGAAGCTTCTGTAAAATACGCCAAAGAACGACACCAGTTTGGGCAGCCAATTGCGAATTTTCAGGGCATTAGTTTCAAACTGGCAGAGATGAGTACAAAATACGAAGCCGCAGAACTTCTAACCATGCGTGCAGCCGATTTGAAAAATCGTGGTGAAAAAGTAACGCTCGAATCTGCCATGGCGAAATTATATGCCTCTGAAGTTTCAGTATATGCTTCCAATGAAGCAGTTCAAATTCATGGAGGCTATGGCTATACCAAAGATTTCCCGGTAGAAAAATACTACCGCGATTCCAAACTTTGTACAATCGGAGAAGGCACTTCAGAAATTCAGAAAGTGGTCATTGCCAAAAGCCTGTTGAGTTAATTATTCTATTCATCTCAACCATTTTTCGAAAAACCACCTGAAATTTTGACATAACGTATCTATTGGATTTATATTTGTCATTCGCTAAAAACAAAAACTCAATATCATGGCATTAACAATCACCGATTCAAACTTTGAAGAACTCGTTTTAAAATCAGATAAACCCGTGTTGGTCGACTTTTGGGCAGAATGGTGCGGTCCCTGCCGCGTTGTTGGTCCTATCGTTGAAGAACTCGCAAACGATTATGAAGGAAAGGCTGTAGTTGGCAAGGTCGACGTAGACAGCAATCCAAACATTTCGATGCAGTTTGGTATCCGCAACATTCCAACATTACTGGTTTTCAAAAACGGACAAGTTGTTGACAAGCAAGTAGGCGCTGTTCCCAAAACTGTTTTGGCAGGCAAGCTTGATGCACAAATGTAATTCGAGTCTTTTAATTAATTTCGCAAGGCCTTTCAGAACGATTGGCCTTTTTTATTTTCAAACAATGCGGTTTTTATACATTCTATTCGTTTTCCAGTTCTTATTATCAATCGATGCCTATTCTCAATGGAGGGCGAGCACACCTTATAATGGCGATGTAAACGATATCGTTTTTACGAACGAACTTACTGGCTTTGCAGCAACTCAGGCTTCGGGCGTGGGAAATTGTTCTGGTACAACAGGCATTATGCGCACCATTGATGGTGGAAAAAATTGGATTCGCATGAACACCGGTTCGACCTATGCCATGAACAAATTGCACTTTATGGATTCGTTCACCGGATACGCATTGGGTGCAGGAAGTGCAATCCTGAAAACTACAGATGGCGGTCAAAGTTGGACGAACTTAACGTCTGGTATCGGAAGCGGACTCAACGACATTCATTTTGCACCGGGTTCGAATACTGGTTTCGTAGTGGGCCCCAGCGGAGCTCTGCGTAAAACAACCAATGCTGGAGCAAACTGGACAACCATCGCTTCGGGCGTAACCACCACATTATTCTCGGTTCATTTCCTTGATGCCAATACCGGCTTCATTGCCGGCGCTAACGGGGTGGTACGTAAAACAACCAATGGCGGTAGTTCGTGGTCGAATATTTTCAGCGGAACCGATTACATCAAGGATGTATGGTTTGCCGATGCACAAAACGGATTTTTGCTTTCACCGTACAAAATCTTCAGAACTACAAATGGTGGATCTTCGTGGGAAAGCTGGGATGCAAATCCCGATTACATCCTGCATCGATTCAATTTCCTTAATGCTCAGGAAGGCTACGCAACGGCCGATCCGCGAACCTTGTTGCGAACCTTTGATGGCGGAATTACCTGGCAAACCTATCAGCTACCTTATCCGAATCTGTCTTTCGAGACAGCCTTTTTCCTGAATACGAATGTTGCGTATCTCGCTTCTTCGAGTGGACGAATTTCTAAAACTACCGATGGAGGATTAACCTGGGATAATCAAACTAGCGGATTTTCTGGTATTCAACAGGGCATCGATTTTATTGATACGCAAAATGGAATTTTCGCCTGTACTTCGGGCGAGATTTATTACACGCGAAACGGCGCGCTGAATATCCGCAGGGCGAAATATTCGGAATTGCGCAATTGCACAGGCGTGAAATACCTTCGTCCGAATCTTGCGCTCATCAGCGCCGATAGTGGCATCGTATTGCGTTCTATTGATGGCGGGGTTTCGTGGACAAACATACAGACCAGCACACAGGAATCGTTTGCCGACATCATGGCAGTTGATACGAACTGCGCATATGTGTGCGGCTCGAATGGTGCGGTATTCAAAACGCTCAATGGTGGGCTAAGCTGGACGAATGTGAGCATTAATACAACAACCTGGCTTCGGGGTGTTTATTTCATTACGCGTAATATAGGTTTGGCAGTTGGCGATAATCAGATTTACAAAACTTCGAACGGCGGACTGAGTTGGGTATTGAAAAACAGTGGTGTCGATATTAATACATCGTTTAACGATGTTTGGATGATTGACACCGAAGTTGCTTACACAGGCGGCACATTCGGCAAGCTTTATAAAACATTCGACGGAGCCAATTTCTGGAATCCGATTTATCCGGCAAGCGGCTCAAATGCCGCAATCGAAGAGATGGATTGGCAAACCGATTCGATTGCATATTTTGCAACTAACAGTAGTCAGTCGTTGACCATAAATGGGGGATCTGTACTCGGCACGCAATCAACAGCATGCCTTGCAAACAACGGAGGCATGGATGCGATTTGCATTCCCCAAGATGGCTATGGCTATAGCGCCGGCGGAATTAGCCGGGTGTTGCACACGCTAAAACCGCAAGGTATCATTTCGGCCTATTTGCAGGATAGTGCATTTTGTTCGGGCAGCCGCATATTTGTTGGGTTCGGAGCTGAAGGACTGCTCATTTCGACACACGTAATGCGCGTTCAACTAAGTGATGCAATCGGTAATTTCGCTAACCCGACAACCATCGGTACCTATACCCTGGGATTGCCATCCACCAACCCATCAGGAATAATTACATGTACGCTACCAAACGGAATAAACGGTGTAGGATATCGTGTTCGCGTTGTTTGCGAGAATCCTGCGCTCACCGGACCCGATAACGGTTACAACATCCGAATCGGAACAACCCTCACGCCTGTTACTTCCATTTTAGCAAGTGCCAATCCGGTGTGTTTGGGAGAGTCGGTTACCTTAACAGCAGCCGGTTCGGCACTGGGTCTTTCTCCGCAGTTTACCTGGTTTGTTGGCGGAAATGAAACTGACAATTCAACGTCGTCACTCACCATAAATGAACTTAGCGCGAACACTCAGATTTCACTGACATCGCAGAGCAGTTTAACCTGCGCAAATAACCCAACAGCCACGGCGAACATCACACTTGAAACAGCTACAACGCCGCAAGTAGCTGCCGGACTGGACCAAGAAATCTGCGCTGGCGAATCGGTTACCATTGGAACACCGGGACAATTGAGTTATTCATGGAGTCCATCAACAGATCTTGATAATTCGAATGCGGCGCAACCCAATGCAAGTCCGCAGGAAAACACAGTTTACGTCGTTACTGGAACAAATGCAGTCGGCTGTTCGGCGAGCGATTCGCTTGTGTTGTTCGTTCAAGATTCTCCCGAGACTCCTGTAATTGAGATGATTGGTAGTGATTTAGTTGTGGGTAATCCTGCTGCAGGAATTTACACCTGGTTTTTAAACGGCGAAGAGTTGTTCGGAGAACAGAACCCACAGATTCCAATCAATGCATTGGGTGACTATACCGTTTCGGTGAATGTTAATGGTTGCAATTCGGCTGTTTCGCAAAGCTACGAAGTTAGCAGTGTGGGGCTTACGGCAGAAAATTCTCAAACTGTTCGCGTATTTACCGATGCAACAGGTAACATTCACATTGAAAACCTGATGGCTGAAATTGAATCCATTGCTGTTTTCGATTTAAGTGGACGTATTGTGCAAAACACTTTCAGATTAACTGCAAACAATGCGATTGCACTTACTTTTAGCAATGGTTTACCGGATGGAATTTACCTTGTTCACCTTCAAATGAAGGAATCAACTGATGTCCATAAAATTGTTTTGAGACATTGATGGAAGAATGCGCGGCTTGAATTATTTTTGCCGCACCTGAATTAAAATTTACCGCATTGCAAATGAATACGGCCGGATCCGCTACGTTACAGTTAAATCCGCATGTTTCTGTTGATTGTGTCATCTTTGGCTTTGATGAGCAAGAACTAAAAGTTTTACTCATCGAAAGGAATCTCGATGTGCAGGACCGCCATACGCGCCGGCATTCGCTTCCGGGCAATCTTGTCGACGATAACGAAGATTTGGATACATCCGCTAAGCGTATTTTACGGGAATTGACCTCGCTTGAGAATATTTTCCTCGAGCAGTTTTATGCATTTGGCGATCCGAAGCGTGTCAAAGCATCAGACGATGCCCAGTGGTTAAATGCTGTGCGTGAAGTTCCTACTGCACGTGTTATTACAGTTGCCTATTATTCGCTTGTAAAGATTGGCGATTACCTTCCATCGGCATCATCGTTTGCACGAAAGGCTTTCTGGTGTCCGGTGTCTGAAGTACCTCAGTTGGCATTCGACCACAACCAGATACTGGATGCTGCGCTGAAAAGTTTAAAAACCAGATCGGAAG
>CANMGM010000057.1 GCA_947497195.1 Bacteroidota bacterium | reverse complement strand
GGCACTTCAAAAACCTACGATAAAAACGGCAATTTAATGGCGGAAGAGCAATTTGCCATCGATAAAAAGAATGGGTTAAGCAAATGGTTTTTCACAAAGAGCAGAATTCAAAAAGAAATAATTTTTGTTGATGGAAAAGAGCAGGGCAGAGGCATTGAGTATGATACAACCGGACTAATTATAACCCTGCTCGATTATACCAAGGGAGTTTTGGTAAAACGAATTCCCGTTAACAGAACAGATCGCCAGGAAAGAAAAACCGGTATATGGGTAGAGCTTCACCCAAATAAGGCGATAGCGCTTGAAACAAGTTGGGCGGGAGGATTAAAAAATGGCTATCAGAAACAATACGACAGCAAAGGAAATCTCCTGAAAATAGAACGCTACATCGATGGTGTGCTTCAAAATCAACCCGAAGATGCACCGCCGCCGCCAATTAAAAAACGATATTTTGAAAATGGGAAGGTGCGTACCAGTGGACCTTATACCGGCGATGGCAAACCAACCGGACAGCATTTAACCTTCGACACAAGTGGTTTTGCTACTTTTTCTGAGGTTTGGATCAATGGGATGCTCATGGCCAAAGGTGCAGTTGATTCATCGTTTCGCAAACAAGGACCGTGGGAAGAATATTATCCCGGCGGATCGTTAAAATCGAAAGGAAATTATTTAAATGATGTCCGAACCGGAGAGTGGAATTACTATTTTATGGAGGGGCAAAAAGAGCAGACCGGCAGTTATAAAAATGGGAAACCCGATGGAAACTGGCGCTGGTTTTACGAATCGGGAAAAACATTACGAGAAGAAAAGTATCGATTCGGCAAGCTTGACGGATATGCTACAGACTATGCTTCAAATGGCGATACTTTAGCGTTCGGAGAGTTTGTGGATGGTGAGCGCGAGGGAGATTGGTTTTTTCGCCAGGGCAATGTGCTTATCAAAGGAAAGCTCGTTGCTGGCGAGTTTGATGGAGAATGGACACATGCTTATGCGGATGGGAAAATATCTTTTAACGGGAGTTTCACACAGGGAGTGCCGGCAGGCAAACATCAGGCGTTTCGTTTGGATGGCAAAATTCTCTGGGAAGGGAAATACTCTGGAGGAAATCGCGATGGATTTTGGAAGCATTATGACGAGGATGGCCTTGTAGATCTCGTCGTAGAGTATAAAGACGGAATTGAACAGGGCTATAACGGAGTTAAGATTTCGCCGGCATTTGATCCCATCGATTATGAGAATTTACTGGATTATCACTGGTTCCGTTTTTAAAATTGGTGTGTTAATTGTTTTGCTGGGAGCAATTCAATCGTGCCGAAGCCGAAAGCCACAAAGCGAAAACGCAGTATGGGGCGAAATAGAGAATAAACTCGGAATAAGAATTCAACAACAGTCCGATTTACAATTCTATAAAGAAGTGGTTAAATGGCTAGGAACACCCTATAAATTTGGAGGCAATTCTTCACAGGGTATAGATTGTTCAGGATTCGTCATGACAATTTACGAAGTGGTTTTTGGACGGAAACTTCCGCGACAGTCGGCACAGCAGCATAAAGAATCAAGACCCGTTACGGCCAAAAAATTAGCGCCCGGCGATTTGTATTTCTTCGACATACAAGGCAAAGGCGTTTCGCATGTTGGGATGCACCTTACAGACGATTACTTCATTCACGCTTCAACTAAGAAAGGCGTAATTGTAAGCAGTTTGAAAGAAACGTATTATTCTAAATCCTTTGTTGGATTTGGCGCCTTCCGATATGGGGATTAAACTTCTTCCTTAGGCTCGTCTTTACTAACACCATAAGGGTCGTAAATCTCCAGTTGCCGGTCTTTTCGTTCCGAAAGAAATGTAGCAATCTGAAGGGCAATCGCTCCGACTAAAAGCAGCATAGATAGCCAAAGGGCCCAACCGAAATGAAGCGAAAGGCTAACCATGGGTATAGAACCCAATTCCCCCGATACGCTATCTTCCCACCCCTTTTTATAAACGAAATAAAAGCCAATAAGCGATAGCAAAGCCAACAGTGATGCAACGGCAGAGCCGGTTTGAAGCTTCGGTTTTGGCGCAAACAACAAGGCTATACCTGTTACAAGACAAATGAGATAGGCGATGAGTAAAACATCGGGCTTACGTTTATCGCTGTTGATGGCATTCATTGCTTCACTCATCTCCGAATTTTCGCCAAGGTATTGTTCAAACATTGCAGGCGTATTTAATTTTAGCGGCCGGGCAAATGCCAGTTCCATCGCGCTGGCGTTTACCAGATTTTCTTCGTTGCATTTAATTTCTATGAAGGGAAGAAAAAATAAAATCAAACAGGCGCCAAGCAGTGAAGATTTAAAATAGATCATAAAGATTTGCGAAAATTCGATTCTAAAAATATGTTTTTTTGTGAGTCAATTTCAATTAAAATGCAAGCGGCCGATACAATTCGCGAACGTTATAAATTAGTACTGGAACGATACATTCCGGAAGCTGCAATTGAACGAATAATCGATTGGATAATCGGGTATGGCGTTCATTTGACAATTACAAAAGAGCGAAGCACAAAACACGGCGATTTTCGTCCGGTGCCAGGTAAATCAACAGGACATAAGATTACCGTTAACCACAGCCTGAATAAATATGCGTTTTTAATAACGCTCGTGCACGAAATCGCCCACTTCGACACCTGGGTTCGCTTTGGCAACTCAGTGAGCTCACATGGCCAGGAATGGAAGAATTCGTTTAAGAAATTGATGCATGAATTTCTTGATGAAAGTGTATTTCCTTCGGATGTTTTAAGTGTATTGAAAATCCACATGTCCAATCCCGCCGCAAGTAGTTCACGCGATTTGGTGTTGATGAAGGCGCTGAAGAATTATGATACTGAACTATCCATATTTCTAGAAGAGCTTGAAGAAAATCAGCGGTTTCGTTTGTTAAATGGTCGCGAATTTATTAAGGGCCCGAAAGAGCGAAAAACGTTTCGTTGTTTCGAAGTTCCCGGTATGCAGGCGTATCGCATTCACGCCTTGGCAGAAGTAGAGCCCGTGCATCTGTAATTTGCGCTAATTAGTTTGTTAAATTTGCCACTTGAACAGTCGATAACACGCTCTGCAAAATGGAAAACAGCAATCTGTATTGTGTAATTATGGCCGGAGGGGCAGGAACCCGTTTCTGGCCCGTAAGTCGACAGCAAAGGCCAAAACAATTTCTCGACATTCTGGGCACAGGGAAAACGCTTCTACAACAAACGTATGATCGCTTTGCTCGAATAATTCCAGCGGATAATATTTTTATAGTAACAAGCCGTTCCTATCGTGCTCTGGTTATGGAGCAATTGCCCACGATGAATCCGAAAGGATTGTTACTTGAGCCTATGAGAAGAAATACGGCACCTTGCATTGCCTATGCCGTTCATAAGATCAATGCAGAGAACCCTAAGGCTAAAATTGTAGTGGCGCCAAGCGACCACCTCATTCTTCAGGAGGATGCTTTTCTCGAACAGGTATCGAAAGGGTTTGATTTCTGCGCAGAACACGATGCTATAGTTACCCTTGGAATTAAACCATCTCGACCCGATACCGGATATGGTTATATTCAATTCGTAGAGGAAAACTCCAGTTCGGATGTGTGCAAGGTTAAAACGTTTACCGAAAAGCCCAACGAGGAACTGGCAAGATCATTCATTTCTTCAGGAGATTTTCTTTGGAACTCGGGTCTGTTTATTTCGTCTGTTCGTTCTATGATTAAGGCTTTTGAGGCGCATTTACCGGAAATGAATTTGATTTTTAAAGAAGGGGCAACTCTTTATAATACAGAAGAAGAGGTTGGTTTTTTAGATAGGGCTTACATGCAGTGCACGAATATTTCGATCGATTATGGCATTATTGAAAAGGCCGAAAATGTATTTGTAATCCCATCTGAGTTCGGATGGAGCGATTTAGGTACTTGGGGATCTTTATATGAAAATGCAGGCAAAGACAAAGCCAATAATGCACGAGTTGGCAAGCGAACAATTTTGTCTGAAACACATAACTGTGTAGTACACATGCCGAACGACAAACTAGTTGTAATACATGGACTTGATGGTTTTATCGTAGTAGAATCGGACGAGATTTTGCTAATCTGCAAAAAAGACCAAGAGCAGGAAATCAGGCAACTGGTGAATAGGGTGAAAACCGATGTTGGTGAGCGTTATTTATAAAACAAAAAAACCGGATAGATCCGGTTTTTTTGTGTAAGCGTGGAGGGTTAAACAATAAACTGGAGCTTTCCTCAAAACTCCCAAAGATCGTGTTCGAAGGTAATGATTTCGTCTTTTATTCTGTTCGATTCGAGCAGTGCGTCCATTCCCTTCTTGTATTCGTTGATTGCACGGTTGTAAACATTTTCTTCCTGGATTATGTAACTGCTGAATTGTCTTTTCCAGAATATATCATCAAATGACCTTCTTTCTTGAGGATTTTGACGATTGAACACATCGTACTTCGCGAGTTCTTTTCGTGCTTCTGGAAAATATACCCAGAAAAGAGGCTGATCCCCTTTTTCTTTGTCTTCCTGTTCATATAGTGGGCAAATCCCCAAAATACGCACATCGAGCACTGAACGCTGTTTGTCGAAGAACCATTCTTCCTTCAAGAGAATTTTCTTCACCCGATTTGGAGAAAAAGATTCTGTAATAATAATCGTTGTGTCAACGGATGGATCCAACATGCTGGGAATAACCTTTTCATAGTTTTTTTCGGTCATTTTCTTCACCTCAGAAGGGGTAACCTCCTGTGAAAAATCATCCGCCGCAGAGCTATACACGCGAAGAGAAACTTCTTCTGTTACTGCCTTGTAAATAACATTCGTTAAACTGCGCAAGCCATTTACATCGTTATTCAATGGGAAGTATAGCGGAAGGTTAATTTTTTCACGCAAATCGATAACACGCCAAATTCTTCGCTTCCACATCACATCTGCTTCGCGAACGGGAGCATATGGTATGGGCTTGCGGTTCATGATGTGTTCTCTTTTTACAACACCATCCTGAACTTTGTCGTCTAATACAGATTGCCCGAAAGTTGAAACAACCGGAAGAGCTATCAAAACTGAAACAAAAAGATTACGTATCATAAAAAGAGATTTTGATTACGGTTTATTTAATCTTAAATGACGCATTTAATGTACGGGTTGAGCCATCGGGGCCTTTAGCCTTGATATCGCTAAAGAATATACGACCACCAGGCTTAACCTGATTTAGGAGCGATGTTACCTGAGAATCAAATTTGTTTCCATTTACCAACGCCGTTTTATACATACCGCCAATATTGGCACCGAATTCGAAAGAAACAATCGAGAAGTTGGCTTGGAAATCGAAACCTTCCAATACGGCAGATATATAACCAGCCGACTTCAACTCACCAATAGAAACATTCTCTCCATTTCGCTTGCCTAAAAGCATAGGAACGGGGTCAGGAATTCTTTTGATTCGGAATTCAGGTGCGCCCATCGATGTTGTTCCTTTCCCATCGGCCTTTTTAACAGAAACCGGGATTGTGCATTTTGATCCTCCGGAAACCTTTGCAATAAATTCTCCTCCCTTTACGCGAGTAAGAGAACCTGTTGCGCCTTGTAAACTAGCTTCAATTTTATCGGGAGCAGAACCTGCTACAGAAATCGACACTGGGTTATCAACACCGATGTAAAAAACATTCATTTTTGTTGGAGACACAACGGCGTTGGGTTTCACGGCAGTATAAGTGAACTCCTTTTCAGAAACCTCATCTTGGCCGTCAGCATTTTTAAATTTAACTGAAGCCTTCACTTTTTGCTCGCCTTCAGAAGAAGGGCGGGCCTTGAACACAACAAACCCGTTTTCGTCAACTTCAGTAATTACGCGCCCGTTTACGTTAACATCTGGTATGGAAGATGTATTCAACGCCGCAACGAAAATTTTTGCGGTAAATTCATCTCCGATAGCAACTACGTTTGCCGAAGGAACCATTTGAGCAGCAAGTTTATCAACCTTAATCGTTCTTGCCCCAATCGATTTAAACAACTCGTTTAGTACAGTTCCTTCCGCATTGCGAATTTCTGTTTGCAATTGCGTAAGGTTAACGATTTGCGCCGCGATTGGTAGATGGTAAAACTTCTCCATTTCCCAGGTCTCTACTGCGGTTCCCTTTTTTGGAGGATCTTCGGTTTTAAGTCCTAAGTTAGTAGATTTTTTAGCAGATTCAGGCAGAATGCTCAACATATTCTTTTTGAACTCAACGATTTTGTTTTTCAAATCTGTTGCTTTGCCTTTTGCATTTGCTGTTCCATCCCCGCACATGATACGGGTGCAATTGTCGTATTTATCCTTGTTTTGTACATTCGACAAGCTGTCAAGATTCTTAACGGCCTGTTCTTTTGCAACTTGGTCTTCTGCAACGATTAACTCGGTTTTTATATCGTCGATTAATTGATGAAGATCATTTGCCCATTTTTTTAGCCTTTTGGAATCATCCACTGCTTTTCTCGCGCGAACCGGATCGTTTGCCAACTGTGCCTCAAGTGAGGAATACAATAGGTTGTTATTATTGGTGAAGTTTTTATCGGTCTGAACCAAACCATTATTAACAACCACGAACGCATCCAAGATTTCTTTTGATACGTTTAGCGCCAGAAGAGCCGTAAGTACCAAATACATCATCCCGATCATTTTCTGTCTGGGCGTTTCTTTACCACCTGCCATTTTTTTCTTTTTTAGAAATTAGAATTGTTAAAGAAACGATTATCGATTTGTATTCATTGCACTTAGCATATTACCATAAATGGTATTAAGCGAAGTTAAATTTGTAGTGAGCTGTGACATTTCTTCTTTATAACGCTTGGTGTCGTTAACAGAATCTTGAAGATTGTTCATCAACTGCTCAATTCCATCGTAGAAACGGTTTGTTGCCTGAGAGTGCTGCTCTGCTCCGCGTAATTGAAGTTCATAAACAGAATTTAATTCTGTAAGGTTTTTAGATACGCGTTGCAACTGCTCACCATAACTTTGTCCGTCTGCATTGGTAAGTGTAATGCTATCGAGCGATTCGGAGGCCTTCATATAGCGCTCGGCGAGTGTTCCAACCTGGCTCGAAGCAGATTTAATATTAGAAACATATTCATCTGTTGCAACAGATGCATCTGTAATGTCTGCAAGTTTTGAGGTGTTATCAGAAAGCGCTTTAAACGAGTGCCCTAAACTCTCAATTAATTCAGGCCCAATTTTGGCATCCTCAAGCATTTTATCCAATTGCTGTGAAACGGCATCTTTATTATTCGATGCTTTAACCGCCTTTTTATCATGGCTATGACCCTCATCATGCATTCCGGCAAGTTCTGGGTAAACCAATGTCCAATCGGGATCTTCATGTGGTTTTTCAAAAGCCGAAAGAAAGAAAATCGCCGCTTCCGTTAAAAGGCCGACTGTTAGCATCTCATTCGCTCCAGGCCAGTGGAGGATTTTAAAGAGTGCCCCTACAATTACAACTGCTGCACCGAGTCCGTAGACCATGCCCATGATTCTTTTCCCTTTTTTCGTTGCAAGAAAATTTGCCATTGTTTTTTTGAATTAAAGTGTGTGGATGAAATGAAAAAAAATTAGAGTTTACAAAAGAAAGATTAGTCGATTCTTATTCAGTAACGTCGTACTTGTCTCGACCGATATAAGAAATTACACAGCGAAAACCAATGTAGCACTTGGCTGTGTCTTGGTACTCGTATGTGCGAGTACCCGTTTGAAGAAAATAAGAAACATCTTTCCAAGACCCCCCGCGAATAACTTTGCGCTTGAGCGCTATCGGATCGCTTTCTTTGGCCTCATAGCTATAGTCGGGGCTGTTGTCGTGAGAAAAATTGTAGGCCGATTCATCGTAGGCGTTAGATGTCCACTCGGCAACATTGCCGGCCATACAGTATAAACCATAACCATTCGGGTTATACATGTCTGCACGAAGTGTCGTTAAACCACCATCGTCTATGTAATTACCACGAAGCGGTTTGAAATTGGCAAGAAAGCATCCCACGCTGTTTCTGATGTAAGGCCCACCCCAAGGATAAGGACTCAAGTCGAGACCACCGCGTGAAGCATATTCCCATTCAGATTCTGTGGGTAAGCGATAATTTTGTTCGTATGTGCTGCCGTTTTCTTCGAGATACCCGTTGCGGAGGTTTGTTCTCCAAACACTGAACGCGCGAGCCTGTTTCCAGTTTACACCAACCACTGGATAGTCGTCATAGCCAGGATGCCAGAAGTACATGTTTGTAAGCGGCTCGTTGTATGAGTACGTGAAATCGTGAATCCATGCAAGCGTATCGGGATAAACGTTTACGCTTTCCTTAATGATAAATTTAGACCGGTCTTTAAGTCCTTGAGGGCGATTTGCTCGTTTGGCAGCCGACTGATAATCGATCCACCAAAAATCAAATAAGAATTTACGTGTATCAAATTCCTTGCGACCATAGAAACGTTCATTTTCCGGCAAATACATGGGTTCGAGCGCTTCGCGAATTTCTTCGTCTTTGTCGCCATACTTAAGCCGCTCATCATAATTAAGATGAGGAACAGGATAGTCCTGATCAAACTGATCTGTTGTAATTAACCAGGTTTCTTCATCCACCTCGCCGAGCATTCTTCGCGCTATGGAATCTCTAACCCAATCTACAAACTGACGGTATTCGTTGTTCGTGATTTCTGTTTGATCCATGTAATAAGCAGGAAGCGAAACGGTCTTTGACTGCGCCGTAACACCAAAAGTAACATCCTGGTCGCTCGGACCCATGTTGAAACTTCCCATTGGAATGTAAACCATGCCAAATGGGTCTTCCTGGAACCAATTTTCCCGACCCTGAACACCGGTAAGGTATCCATTGCCGTCGTTTCCGCAGCTGCTCAGCATCACTGCAGCCCCAAGCACAAGTGCTCCGGAAAGTGCATTAGCAGAAAAATTACGTGGCTTTATCATAGTTATCAGGTTTGCGTTGGATTGTATAGTTTGAAACAATCTGATGGCCTGTTTTGAGAGGGGTAAACGGAGAAGAATTAAACCGGTTTCGGAAAGTTTTATAAATATCTTACGTTGCGGTATACCTGACGCGGTTTTTCAATTTTAATCTTAAAGCAATAGTTCAACATGAACTCCAAAGTGCCATTATTGTAAGGATTCAGCTTTGAAGTATTCACATCATACGCCAAACCCAATTTTAAATCTTTCCACACATTTCCTCCTAACATTACAACAACTGCGTCTTGCATACGATACGATAAACCGCCGAAGTAGCGACTTTTATAGTGAACGTTACAATTTACATCCAATTGTGTGGAGGCTGCATTTTTAACAAAAATTGAGGGAACGATCATCAAATCAGGATTTGCAAGCTGTAGGTTGTATCCGCCCATAAAGTACAAATGCATACGAGACTTATATTGCACGGTTCCCATATCAAATGTTGATTGTGGAAGGTGGTTAGCAGAAATACCGGCATAAAATTTTTGCGAGGTGTAATAAGCACCAACACCAACATCAAATGCTGTTGCAGACAGTTCAGATACAGGAATGGATTGGTCTCCGCTCTGAAGAGGGTTTAACCCTTTGCCCAATGTCTTATTAATGATACCAACATCAAGACCCCCACCTAGTATTCCATCACCCAAAGCATAATGGTAGGAATATGCGAGTTTGGCCTGAACAGAATTTTCAACTCCAATCTGGTCACTCATTATCGAAAGTCCTAACCCGCCTTTCAAAACTTTCACGGGAGCATCGAGGTTGAGGATAAATGTGCTGGGATTGCCTTCAAAGCCCATCCATTGATTACGCCCAATTGCCGTAGCACAAATAGAACCTGTTGTACCGGCATATCCAGCATTTACCGCCATACGGTTAAACATGTTCATACTCAACTGGGGGTCTTGCTGAGAGAAGCTCTTAAGTGAGCAGATTGCAAGGGCAGCAACGGCTATCCGTCTTTTCATTGGGCGTTTGATTTAGTGCGTTATTCGATATAAGGTCGCTAAAATACGCAAATTAATTTCACATCCACAAGTTAAATTGTGAATAAGCGGTTAATAAAACGTCGCCAATTTGTCGCAAAGAACTGAATATCAAAGCCAAAAATTACGCAAGTTTTTGGTGTGTTCGCCACCATGTTTCCGGAATTTCTCCCAATAAAGCCTGTTGGTAATCCTCATAATTACAGGGTACAATATGATTCCTGTTCGACCGCCCATGCAATTTGGCAAACGAAGGCACTTTCATCCACCATCTTCCGCTGCGTGCACTTTTGTAAAAAACGAGTTCTTCGATTTCGTTGGTTCCACCTATGGTGTAGGTTAAAAAGTCGGCTTCTTTTCCTATTTGTCCGTCATCAATTCGCGCCTCATAGCCATCATTCAAATGCCAAATTAGTTGTGCAAGCAATGCTGTGCTGATTGTATTCAGTCCTATTCCCGAATAACCGCAAAGCACAATGCATTTTAATTTTCCCCCATGGCCGGCATAGCGCATTAGTCTGCAGGCTTCTTCTGCATAAAGGCCATTTGGATTCGAAAATTCCAGTATGCCGGTATCGGATGAGCGTACTGCGCCTAGGTCAAAACTAATCAGCTCTGCATTTCGGAAGAAGGGTTCTGTTAGTTTTATTTTATCACGAACTTCTCCTAGTCGAATTAAATCAAAATGAAAATTCTCCAAAATTTTAAGCGCTTCAGGATTGCTTAGATATTGCTGATATGCCAGCAATGTGTAATTGAAAAGAAAATTCGGAGTATGTGAAATCAGATGCGTCAACCAGTTTTTTTCTCCAATTAATTCTGTCATTTCGCCTAGGT